>NZ_JBEYHA010000037.1:0-56297 GCF_040635075.1 Nocardiopsis sp. NPDC007018 | reverse complement strand
TCGGCATCTACGCGATGGTCCCCGCCGTCCTCCTGAGCGTGCTGTGCATCCTGGCCTTCAACGGTCTGGGCAGGGTCAGCATCCACACGGACCGGCGCCCGACCGCTCTCACGTCGTCCGGCGCCACCGGCCGATCCGAGGCCCGGGGCCGCCTAGAATCACCACGGCGCACGCAGGACACGTGATGGGGGCATGGGCATGGGCAGACGCAAGGGCAGCGCGGTCAGGGAGCGCAACGCGCAGACGCCGCCACCCGCACCCGAGCCGTTGCGGGTCGCGGTGGCCGACAGCCACACCCACATGGACATGCAGACCCCCGGCGTCGAGGAGATCATCGCGGCGGCGCAGGCCGTGGGCGTGACCCCGCTCGTGCAGGTCGGCGTCGACCTGCCCTCCTCCCGCTGGGCGGCCGAGGTCGCCGCGAAGCACCCCGGCAGGGTGTGGGCGGCGGTGGCCCTGCACCCGAACGAGGCCCCCCGCGTCGTGCACGGTGACGGCGCCGAGGGAGTGGAGCCGGACGACACCGACTGGGCGGGCAAGGCGCGACCGGCCGGGGGCGTCGAGGCGCTGGAGGCCGAGCTCGCCGAGATCGACGCGTTGGCGGCGCTGCCGGAGGTGGTCGCGGTCGGGGAGACCGGGATGGACACCTTCCGGACCGGCCCCGAGGGCGCCCGGGCACAGGAGCTGTCGTTTCGCCGCCACATCGCCATCGCCAAGAGGCACGGCAAGGCGCTCATGATCCACGACCGTGAGGCGCACGAGGACGTCCTGCGCGTCCTGGAGGAGGAGGGCGCACCCGAACGGGTGGTCTTCCACTGCTTCTCCGGGGACGCCGAGATGGCGCGGGTGTGCGCGGAGCGGGGCTACTACATGAGCTTCGCGGGCAACGTCACCTTCGCCAGTGCCGAGCACCTGCGCGAGGCGGCGGCGGTCGCCCCACCGGAGCTGGTGCTGGTGGAGACCGACGCCCCCTTCCTCACTCCCAAGCCCTACCGGGGGCGGCCCAACGCCCCCTACCTGATCCCGCTGACCCTGCGGGTGCTCGCCGAGACCAAGGGCATGGGCGAGGACGAGCTGGCCGGGATCGTCGCCGACAACGCCCGGCGGGCCTTCCGGTTCTGACAGGGCCCCGGACGCGCCGCCAACCGGTTCGTACCGGGCGGTGACGGGCGGCGAACAGCGGGCCGGGACCGAACGGCCCCGGCCCGCCAAAGCCTAGTATCCGCGCTTGAGGCGGCCCGCCTCCCGGCCCTCCCGGGTGTTGCGCTTCGACTCCTGGCGCCGGGCGGCGCGCATACGCGCGTCGCCGCGGGACCGGTTCCACTCCGCCTCGCGGCGCAGCTTGAACCAGCGTTCGAGGCGCCGGGAGTCCAGCTCCCCCTCGTCCACGGCGGCGCGGACGGCGCAGCCGGGCTCGGTGTCGTGGGAACAGTCCCCGAACCTGCACGCGTCGGCCAGAGCGTTGACGTCCGCGAAGGTGCGGTCCACTCCGGTCTCGTCCCCGGGCACGTCGATGCGGCGTACCCCGGGGATGTCGAGGAACAGCGCGCCCCCGGGCATGGGGATCAGCTGGCGGTGGGTGGTGGTGTGGCGGCCGCGCCGATCGTCGCGGATCGCCCCCGTCTCCATGACCGTGCGTCCGGCCAGGGCGTTGAGCAGGCTGGACTTTCCGGCGCCGGAGGTGCCGAGCAGGACCCAGGTGGCCCCGGGGCGCAGGAGGGCGGACAGCTCCTCCAGCCCCTCACCGGTGTGCGCGCTGACGGCGTGCACCTCGGCCCCGGTCGTGACCGACGTGACCAGTTCGACCACCTCGGGGAGACGGTCGCCGGCGAGTTCGGACTTGGTGACCGCCACGACCGGTGCGGCGCCGCTGGTCCAGGCGAGGCTGAGGAACCGCTCCAGGCGGCCCACGTTGGGACCCTGGTCGGCGGCCTCGCAGATCAGGACGGCGTCGACGTTGGCGGCCAGGACCTGGTCGTGGGAGTCCTTGGCCACGCCCTGGCGGACGAGGGTGCCGGAGCGTTCCAGCACGGCCTCGACCAGCCAGGTGTCGCCCGAACGGCGGACGGCCACCCAGTCGCCGGTGGTCGGAGCGGTGGCGGGGTCGGTCTCCGCCGCCCTGCGCACCTCGGGTGCGAGCGCGGCGGTCGCGTGCTGGGGCAGCCGGACGCCGACGGCTCCCCGGCGGGCCTCGCTGACCCGGGCCGGGAGCAGGGCGTGCGGTGATCCGCCGGTGGCGGCGTCGAAGGCGGCGGCCACTCGGGAGTTCCAGCCCAGTGTGTCGAGCGGGTGGGTGGTACGGCCCTCGGTGTTGGTGTTGGTGTTGGTGCTGTGGTGACTCACGTTGCTCTCTCCGTGGAGCGCGAGCCGCCGCGGGGCGCGGTCTAGGGCTCGCTGACGAATGCGGTGCGGATGCTGGGGCCAGGCATGAGGCGGGCCATGGGCGTGCTCCTCTCGTCAGCGGCCGACGCGGACCGCGTGGCACGCACCGACCCTAGGGCAGGGGGCCGACGCCGTGCCAGCGATTTTCCCGGGGCCGTTCAGCGGCGCCGGGTCCACACGTCGTCGGTGGGGCGGGGTGCCACCGGTACTCCGTGGCGCGGGGTGTAGGCCTCCCCGGTGCCGGGTTCGGCCCGGTCCGGTGCGCGTTCGGCGGCGCGGGAGTAGTCCCGGCGCTCGTTCTCCTCGTCGTCCCCCAGCAGGAGGAAGAGGCTACAGATCAGCAGCAGGACGAACAGGCCGGTGATCACCGGCAGCAGGAGGTCCCACGCCTTGGCGCCGTCGGGGGCGCCCACAGGGGTGAAGTCGGGCGGGACGATCCGCATCCCGGCCATGCTCGTGTAGTGGGTGGCGGTGACGGCGGCCGCCAGCACTACCGAGGCGAGGACGGTCCCGGGCAGTCCGCGCGTCCGGCGGGCGCACCACAGGGCCGCGGTCCCGGCGACCACGGCGATCACCGTCGACACGGCCATGAGGTACGGGTCGTGGTGCAGGGTGCCGTGCAGGTTCATCGCGGCCACGCCGACGTGGTGCATGGCGACGATGCCGAGGCCGACGAGCAGGCCGCCGCCCAGGACGCGCACGGCGGTGGCCCCGCGCTGGAGTGGAAGCAGCGCGACCCCGGTGACCAGGACGGGGACCGCTCCGCTGAGGACGGTCAGCGGGACGTCGTAGCGCAGCGGGGTGCCGGGCACGGAGTAGCCCAGCATCGCGACGAAGTGCATGGCCCACACGGCCATGCCGCCCAGGGCCAGGGCGGCCAGGGCGTGCCACTGCCATCGGAAGAAGCCGGTCGTGCGGCGTGCCCTGGCGGCGAAGGAGAACCCGAGGAAGGCGCCGATCACCGAGATGGCGAAGGCGATGGTGGGGGTCGGCCAGCCTTGGGGGAGGAGTTCGGTCACGGTCCCAGCTCTCTGCATTCCATGACGTGGGTCACAGATGTGGCCCCGTTCATGGAGAGTAGGGACGCGCCGCCCCGTTGACCAGGGGGTACGTCGACGATCCGTTGGCCTGATGTGGCCAATGGGGGTGGTGGGGCGCGCCGGAGGGCTCAGTCCCGGTGCGACCGCAACCCTGCGAAGGCGATGCGGCACAGGGAGTCGGCGATCTCCTCGCACGACATGCCCCGGTCCGGCTTGTACCACTCCACGACGGAGTTGACCATGCCGAAGAGCAGTCGGGAGGCGACGGCCGGGTCGACGTCGCTGCGGATGTCGCCGTCCACGACGCCCTCGCGCACCAGGTCGGCGATGAGGTGGTCGAACCGGCGGCGCCGTTCGAGGGCGTGCTTCTCCACCTCGGTGTTGCCGCGCACCCGCAACAGCAGGGTGACGTGGGGGAGTTCCTCGACGAGCACCCGGACGCTGCCGCGCATCACGTGTTCGAGCCGCGCGATGGCCGGGCCGGTGGTGGCGCCCTCCTCGCGGGTGACCTCGAACAGCGCGTCCATGGCGAGGTCGAGGGACTGGCGCAGCAGCTCGGTCTTGCCGGTGACGTGGTGGTAGATCGCGGACTTGGTCACCCCGAGGGCGCGGGCCAGGTCCTCCATGCTGGTCCCGTCGTACCCGCGTTCGTTGAACACGCGCGCGGCCACGCGGAGCACGGAGTCGGCGTCGTGCCCGGGGCGGCCGGAGCGGCGCCTGCCGGTCTGTTTCGGGGCGGCTGGTTCGGGTGCGGAAGATCGGGACACGGTTGTCGAATCTACCTCGTGACGGGGTCGGACGTGCGCGGGGTCGGTGGTCCGGCCGCGTCGTCCTCCTGAGCACCGGCTCACTGAACGAACGGTCGGTAGGTATCCCACCCTAGACCCGGGGACGCGGTCCGGGAAGGGTGCGCACCCGCGACGACCTCGGCTTCCCGCGGTGCCGGTGCGCGCGGCCTCGTCCGGCGGCCCCTCGCGGCGTCGTCCGGGCGAGGGGAGGCGCCCGTATTCCCGCGTGGCTGGATGCGGCCACGCGGTGTTAGGGATGCGTCAATCCCCTTGTGATCGCTCGAGCACCAGGGGTAGCTTTTACCCGCTTTGCTGGCAAATGTCGTTTTGTTCGTGAAACGGAAAAAGAGCACATGGCCATCACCCGTCGCGGTGCCTTCAAGGCATCGCTGATCGGCGGCGTCGGCGCCGCCGTCGCCACCACCATCCCCGCCTCCGTGGCCTGGGCCGACACCCCCTCCGCGCCCCCCGTCGCCCGCGACGCCAAGGAGGCCCTGCGCCTGCTCAAGCGGGGTAACCAGCGCTGGGCGCGTTACGCGTCCACGCACCCGAACGAGAGCCGGTCCCGCCGGGCCCAGCTCGTCGACGGCCAGGCCCCCTTCGCGACCGTCCTCGGCTGCGCGGACTCCCGGGTCCCCCCGGAGCTCGTCTTCGACCAGGGGCTGGGCGACCTCTTCACCATCCGCTCCGCCGGTCAGGTCCTGGACGGCTCGGTGCTCGGGAGTCTCACCTACGCCGTCGAACACCTGCACACACCGCTGATCGTCGTCATGGGCCACCAGAGCTGCGGCGCCGTCGACGCCGCCGTGCAGGCCCACCGCACCGGCCAGCTCCCGCCCGGGCACGTCGGCGGCCTGGTCGCCGAGATCCTGGAGGTGGTGGAGTCCACCCCCGACGACGGTGAGGACTTCCTCGACGACTGCGTCCGCGCCAACGCCGAGCACATCGCCCGGCTGCTCGCCGAGGACCCGGAGATCGGCGAGTTCGTCACCAACGGCGAGGTGGAGATCGTCGCCGCCCGCTACGGGCTGGAGGACTCCCGGGTCTCCTGGCTCTGACGTCCGCTTCCATCCCTCCCGCCCCTTCCGCAGCCACCCTCCACCACGTTCCCCGCCGGCCCCGCCCCCGTCCCTGACCGTGCCCCGCCACCGTTCCGCCACTGGCCAGCCCGTCGCCTATGCGGGAGAATGCCGGTGACCATCCCCCAGCGGACCAGGGAGACCCGGTATGTTCCGGATCGCGATCAGTCGGCTCAGCGACGGCGGACAACGCATCACCCCCGAACACCGGTGCACTGCCCTGTCCGTGGACGAGGCGGTCCTCGCCCTCCGGAAGCACCTGCCCACGGTCGACACCAGTGCCTTCGGCAGCGACGCCGTCCAGCGCTCGGTCAACCGGGTCAACGACTTCCGGCACGACGTGGCCACCTCGGACGGCGGACGCTACCGGGTGGTCATCGCCCCGATGATGTGAGTCCGGTGCCACGGCGACCCCGTGGCACCGGACGGCACGGCCTGCCTCGGGTCGCCGACGACCCGGTCAGCCCGACCCGAACGCCGCGTCGAAGGACGCCGTAGGCGGGTCGAAGGCGTTGGCCCGCACGAACCGCACCGCCTCCGCCGCCCCCGCCAGCCGGTCCATGCCCGCGTCCTCCCACTCCACGGAGAGCGGTCCCTGGTAGCCGATCGAGTTCAGCACCCGAAAACACGCCTCCCACGGCACGTCGCCCCGGCCCGTGGACACGAAGTCCCACCCCCGGCGCGGGTCGCCCCAGGGCAGATGCGATCCGAGCCGTCCGTTGCGGCCGTTGCCCACGCGCTTGCGGGCGTCCTTGCAGTCCACGTGGTAGATCCGGTCGCGGAAGTCCCACAGGAACCCCACCGGGTCGATGTCCTGCCACACCATGTGGCTGGGGTCCCAGTTCAGCCCGAACGCCTCACGGTGCCCCACCGCCTCCAGCGCCGCCTCGGTCGACCAGTGGTCGTAGGCGATCTCCGACGGGTGCACCTCGTGCGCGAACCGCATGCCCACCTCGTCGAACACGTCCAGGATCGGGTTCCACCGGTCGGCGAAGTCCCGGTAGCCCGCCTCGATCACGTCCGCGCCCACCGGCGGGAACATCGCCACGTACTTCCAGATCGCCGACCCCGTGAAGCCCACCACCGTCGACACCCCGAGGTTCGCGGCGGCGCGGGCGGTCAGCTTCATCTCCTCGGCGGCGCGGCGGCGCACGCCCTCGGGTTCACCGTCGCCCCAGACCCGGGAGGGCAGGATGTCGCGGTGGCGGTGGTCGACGGGGTCGTCGCACACGGCCTGGCCCAGGAGGTGGTTCGAGATCGCCCACACCCCCAGGCCGTGCCGTTCCAGGATCTCCAGGCGCCCGCGGACGTAGGCGTCGTCCACGGCGGCGCGGGTGACGTCCAGGTGGTCGCCCCAGCAGGCGATCTCCAGGCCGTCGTAGCCCCAGGAGGCGGCGAGCGCGCACACCTCGTCGAAGGGCAGGTCGGCCCACTGGCCGGTGAAGAGGGTGACCGGTCGGGTCATCGGGCTGCCTCCAGAGTGGCGGTGGATGGGCGGGGCCGGTCGGCTCCGCCCCGGGGGCGGTCGGTTCAGGGCGGGGTCGGCCCCGCCGGTGCCGGCACACCGACGAGGCCGAGCATGAGGTCGCGCACCTCGGCGGCGGCGACGCGGTCGCGGGCGAGCCCCGGCTCGCTGCACAGCACGAGAGGCCCGTCCTGGGGGTCGTCGTGGGGTCGCCCGTGGGTGCCCCGCACACAGCCCGGGTCCAGGGGGACGACGTTCATGGCGTAGCGCAGGCCCACCCGCTTGCGGACGAGGTTGGCCGCCGCCCTCGCCTTCACCAGCGGGTCGGCGGGGTTCAGGAAGAGCTCGGCCGGGTCGTACCCGGGCTTGCGGTGGATGTCCACCCCGCGCGCGAAGTCGGGCGCGGACCGGTCGTCCAGCCAGTAGTAGTAGGTGAACCAGGCGCCCGGGCGGGCGAACAGCACCAGCTCCCCCGAGCGCTCGTGGTCCAGCCCGTACCCCGCCTGGGCCTCGCGGTCCAGGACCAGGTCGACCCCGTCCAGCCCGCGCAGGAGCTCGGTGACCCTCGGCAGGTCGGCGGGGTCGCGGACGTACACGTGCGCGCACTGGTGGTCGGCGACCGCGAAGGCCCGGGAGGCCCACGGGTCCAGGTACTCCATGCCCTCCTGCGTGTACACCTCCAGGAGTCCTTCGCGGCGCAGCAGCCGGTTGACGTGGACGGGCCGGTCGGCGGGGGTGATGCCGTACTCACTGAGCACCAGGACCGCCGCCCCGGCCGCCTCGGCGTCGTCCAGCAGCGGAGCGAGGGCGGTGTCCAGGTCGCCCACCGCCCGCCGGGCCTGCGCGGAGTCGGGTCCGAAGCGCTGGAGGTCGTAGTCCAGGTGGGGGACGTAACAGAGGGTGAGGTCGGCCCGGGGCAGGAGCCTGCGGGTGGCGGCCACGATCCACTCGGTGGAACGGAGGGACGCGGTCGGCCCCCAGTAGTGGAAGAGCGGGAAGGGCCCCAGCTCGGAGGTGAGCTCGTCGTGCAGCTCGACCGGCCGCGCGTAGCAGTCCGGTGACTTGCGGCCGTCCGCGTGGTACACCGGCCGGGGTGTGACGGTCCAGTCGGTGGTGGCGCCCATGGCGTACCACCAGCAGACGTTGGCGGTGCGAAAGCCCGGGCGGTGGCGTCGGGCGGTCTCCCACACCTTCTCTCCCCCCACCAGCCGGTTGTGCTGCCGCCACAGGTGTACCTCGCCCAGGTCCCGGAAGTACCAGCCGTTGGCGACGGCCCCGTGCTCGGCCGGGGCGGTCCCGGTGAGGAACGTGGACTGCACGGTGCACGTGACGGCGGGCAGCACCGTGTCCAGGGGAGCGCTCCAGCCGCGCTCGGCCAGGGCGCGCAGGCGTGGCGCGTGTTCGAGCAGGCGGGGGGTGAGCCCGACCGCGTCGACGACGAGGAGGCGGCTGGTCATGGGGCGTGGTTCCCTTCCGTGGCGGGCGCGTGGTGGGCGGGTACGGTGCGGAGGCCGGGGGCCGGGAGCCGGAGGCCCGCGGCTCAGAGCGGAACGAGCCCGAGCGCGGTGAGCCGGTCGCGCGCCCAGGCCAGTTCGGCGGCGATCCCGGCCACGAGCCCCGCCTCCCCGACCGGTCGTCGCTCCTCGGGCAGCACCGTCCAGGTGTAGGTCTCCACCTCCACGTGGTCGGTACGGGCGCCGCCGGGTCCCAGCAGGAGGGAGAGGGTGCGGTCGAGGTGGTCGGTGGTGCCGCGCAGGGGAGCGGCGGCGGGGGAGTGCAGGGGCGCGTGGAAGTGGGTGCGCCAGGGGCCCCGGCCCTCCAGCGGGCGGGGGCCGCCCAGGGCCTCGTGCAGGTCGTCCCTGGCCAGGGGGCGGCCGTCGACCAGCTCTCGGGTCTGGTGCAGGAACCGGTCCTCCGCGAAGGCGGCGAGGGCGGACCGGGTCGCGGGGTCGTTCGGGTCGGGCGCCTCCACGGCCGCCGACGCCTGGGTCTTGACCACCGGTAGCCCGGCCTCGGCCAGGCGGTCCAGGGCGGGGCCCGGTTCCTCGAACCCCACGGCCAGGTGACAGGTGTCCAGGCACACGCCCACGTGCGGGGGCGGGTCGGCGAGCAGGCGGACGGCGTCCTCGCTGGTCTCCACCGCGCAGCCGGGTTCGGGCTCCAGTCCGACCCGTACCGGGCGCCCGGCTCCGGCGAGCCTCTCCAGTGCGGCGGAGAGTTCCGCGAGGTGGCCTCGCGCTGTGTCCAGCCTCGCGGCGTCCCAGGGGTCCCGCCAGGCCAGCGGCAGGGTGGAGACGCTGCCGCGCGCCGCGTCGTCGGGCATCAGCCGGGCCAGCACCCGCGCGCAGTCCACCGTGTACTCCAGGCGGGCGCGCTCGGTCCAGTCCGGGGAGTACACCGCGTGCTTGACGACGGGTGCGTGGAACCCGGTGTAGGGGAAGGCGTTGAGGGTGACCGTCTCCAGCCCGGCGGAGGCCAGTCCGGCGCGCAGCCTCTCGGTGAGCGCGGGGGAGGCGGCCAGCTCGCGGGCGAGCGGCGCGGGCAGCCACAGGCCCAGACCGAGCCGTTCGGCGCCGAGCGCGGCCCGGACCCCGCCGCCGAACACCCGGATCTGGCGCAGGACGCCGTCCAGGTCCTCGGCGGGGTGGACGTTGGTGCAGTAGGCGAGGTGGACGACGGTGCCGTCGGGGTGCCGGAACCTCACGCGGCGCCCCCTGGTGCGACGGAGCGCGGGTCCGGGGGCGGCTCGGTGTCCGGGCGCTCGCCGCGCAGGATCGAGTTGCCCGAGAACGTGCCCCCGGCCTCCGGGCCCGCGCCGTCCTCCAGCAACAGGCGGCCGCTCCTCCCGAAGAACTCGACCGGGTTGCGCCACAGCACGCGGTCCACGTCGTCCTCGGTGAACCCCGCCTCCAGCATCCGCCGCCCCGTGTACGCGGTGGTCAGCGGGTCGCTGTGCCCCCAGTCCGCCGCCGAGTTCACCACGGTGCGGTCCAGGCCCCACTCGGACAGCACGCGCACCATCCGTTCCGGCGACATTTTCGTGTCGGGGTAGACGGAGAAGCCCAGCACGCACCCGGAGTCGCGGACCATCTCCACGGTGGTCTCGTTCAGGTGGTCGACCAGGACCGTCTCGGGGGCGATCCCCGACTCCTCGACCAGCCGCAGGGTGTGCCGGGTCCCCTCGACCTTGTCCCGGTGCGGCGTGTGCACCAGCACCGGCAGCCCGAACTCCCGAGCCAGCTCCAGCTGGTGCCGGAACGCCTTCTCCTCCTCGGAGGTGCGCGAGTCGAACCCCACCTCGCCCACGGCCACCACGCCGTCCTTGGCCAGGTAGCGGGGGAGGAGGTCGAGCACCCCGGTCAGACGGGGGTCGTTGGCCTCCTTGGGGTTGAGCGCGATCGCGCAGTGGTGGCGGATGCCGAACTGGGCGGCTCGGAAGCGCTCCCAACCGACCAGGCCGTCGAAGTAGTCCCGGAAGGAGCCCGCGCTGGTCCGGGGCTGCCCGAGCCAGAAGGCGGGTTCCACCAGGGCGCGGACCCCGGCGTCGTACATCGCCCGGTAGTCGGCGGTGGTCCGCGAGGTCATGTGGACGTGCGGGTCGAAGATGCGCATGACGCCTCCAGTCAGTGGGGGTCGGGGCCGGACGGGCGGGCCTGGTCGGGTGCGCGGGGGAAACGCCCCAGGAGCGGGTGGACGTCGGCGGGCACCGCCCGTCCCGCGCGCTCGCGCTCGCGGGCGAAGTCCGCGCACATGCGGGCCAGTTCGGCGTCGGCCCGCTCGCGCATGCCCGCCACCAGGCGCAGCGGGACGCCGACGAACAGGCACTTGAGAACGGTCTGGCGCCAGGAGTGGTCGTCCAGCAGGGACTGTGCCCCGCTGGCCGAGGCGGCCGCGACCAGTCGGGTGTCGTTGGTGCGCAGGGCGTCCGCGAGCAGGCGGCGCGTGGTGGCGGCGACCTCCGGCGCCCCGGTGTCGAGGGCGTCGAGTCCGCGCAGCACGGCGCGGCGCTCGTCGGCGTCGCCGTGGTCGTAGAGGGCGTCGACCTCCCGGGCCAGGCCGCCCGGGGGCAGCGCCGTCGCGAGGGTCCGGAGCAGTTCCACCCGGACCAGGTCGTCCAGGGTCGGGCCCTCGGTTCCGGTGGGGTCCCCGGAGGGGCCGGGGCCGCGCGCGACCCGGCGGGCGGCGGACGGGAAGAGGACGGCCACGCGCCCGGGGCGCTCGACGACCTCGGCGCGCATCCGGGCCAGCTCGGTACGGGCGGGTTCCGCCAGCAGGTCGTCGACGGCTACCACGCGGCGCCTCCTCGTTCCGGTCGTCGTGTCCCACGGCTCACGTGCGTCACTTCACTCACCATCACTCGTGCCCCTCCCGCCCCCGCGCCCCTCCAGCACCCGCGACCAGGCCGTGTCGAGCGCACGCTTGGAGCGCGCGGCCACCAGCGGCGCCGCGTGCCCGTGCCGGGGCAGTTCCACCGAGGCCAGCCCCGTGTACCCCACACGGTCCAGGGCGGCCAGCACCCCGGCCAGGTCGAGGTCGCCCTCACCGAACTCCAGGTGTTCGTGCACGCGCGGGCGCATGTCGTCCAGCTGCACGTTGGCGATCAGGTTCCCGGCGCGGGCCACCGCCCCCTCGGGGCCGTCGGGCTCGTTGCACACCCCGTGCCCCACGTCCAACGTCACCCGGAGCCGTTCGGGCCCGCCCAGCGCGCGCCGCAGCTCCAGGACGTCCTCCAGCCGCTCGGCGAACATGCCCGGCTCGGGCTCGAACGCGAGGTCGACCCCGAGCCCGTCCGCCGTCACCAGCACCTTCTCCACCCCGGACAGCAGCCGGTCCCGGCCCTCCTCCCGGGTGACACCGGCGGGCAGGACGCCGGACCAGAACGACACCGCCTCCGCGCCCAGCGTGTGCGCGATCCGCACCGCCCGGCGCAGCAGGTCGACCCGCACGTCGCGGTCGCGGTCCGACACCAGGGTGGGTTCGTGCTTGCGGCGCGGGTCCAACAGGTACCGGGCCCCGGTCTCCACCACCACCGCCAGCCCCAGCGCGTCCAGCCTGCGTCCGACCGCCGCCACCCGGGCGTTCACGTCAAGGGAGAACGGGTCCAGGTGCGGGTGGTCCAGGGTGAGGCCGACCCCCGCGTACCCGAGGTCGGCGATGATCGCCAGCGCGTCGTCCAGCCGGTGGTCCCAGAACCCGTTGGTGCCGTACCCCAGCCTCAGCTGCCCGCTCACGTGACCGACACCGCCCTGGCCGCCCGCGCGGTCGCCGGGGCCCCGGCGGACAGCGCGCACGCGGTCTCCACCGCCCCGTACCGGGACAGCAGCGCCGACTGGAGCGGGATCATCCCCCGGATACCCGTGCCGGTCGCCGCGCGGACCGGACCGGCCCCGGGGTCGGCCAGCGCCCGGGCCTGGGCCCACCCGACTGTGGTGGCGAACGCGCCCGCGAACGCCCCCGCGGCGAGCTCGCCCACCCTGCCCCGCGCGGTGACGGGGGCCGTGCGCGCCGGACACGCGGCCAGGACGGCCCCGGCCAGCGTGCACGCCAGCGACCCGGCCGCAACGCCCGGCCGGGTGCCGTGCACCTCGCCACGGCTCAGCGCCGTCACGCCGTAGGTGTGCACGGCCATCGCGGCGGCGGGCAGCACGGCCGCGCCCGGCCGGTCGCCGGCGCCCAACAGCACGTCCAGCCCCCGGTTGACCGCCATACCCAGTGGAGCCAGCGGCGTGGGCTTGAGCACGAGGTCGTAGGCCCACACGGTGCCCGCCAGCGCGGTCGCCACCCGTGCGGTCCGGCCTCCCCCGGCCAGCCCGGCGACCGTGACTCCCGCCGCCGTGAGTCCCGTGGCCACGGCCAGGGCCTGGCCCGGGGTGACGTCCCCGGAGGGGAGCGGGCGTTCGGGGCGCTCGACCGCGTCCAGGTCGCGGTCAGCGTAGTCGTTGAGAGCCATCCCGGCCCAGTACAGGCACGCCGAGGCCACCGGGAGCGCCCATACACGGGGCTCGCGCAGCCGGCCCGCGGCGGCCGCCCCGGCGAGGCTGTCACCGAGCACGGTCAGAGCGGCGGGCAGGCGCACCAGACGGGCCAGGGCGCGCGGTTCCGGGAACCTCCGAGACCGGCTCATCCGCGCCCCGCCCCCTCCGCCGGTGCCGCGCACCAGGCGGTCAGCTCCTCCCACTGCGCCGACAGCCCGTGCACGTCGCTCCCGGCCGGGTCCTTGAAGAAGAACCCCAGCTCCGGCACCGGTCCCGCCCGCCCGGTCCGGTGCGCGTGCGCGATCAGCCGGGCCAGGTCCAGGACCAGCGGCGCGGCCAGCGCCGAGTCGTACCCCGACCAGGTGAACTGGAGGCTCATCCGCGCCCCCAGGAAGCCCTCGAAGGACACGTGGTCCCAGGCGGTCTTGGTGTCGCCCAGGTCCGGAACGTAGTCGACGTGCAGGGGGCCGTCCACGGGGTGCCCCAGCATCCGTTCCAGCCCCCGCGCCTTGGAGGCGGTCTTGCTGTCGTTGCTGGCCGGGTCGGCCAGGGTCGCGCCGTCGCCCCCGCCCAACAGGTTGGTGGACGACCACGAGCGCACCCGCAGCGCCCGCGCCGCGAACATGGGCGCCAGCGCGCTCTTGACCAGGGTCTCCCCGGTCTTGCCGTCCGACCCCGCCCACGGCAGCCCGAGCCGTTCGGCCAGGGAGGCCAACGCGGGCGGTCGGGGGCCCGCGTTCGGAGTGAACTCCACGAACGGACACCCCGCCCTCAGTGCGGCGTACGCGTACACCGAACTGGCCGGGACCCGGGCGGTCCCCGCGTCCAGGGCCGCCTCCAGCACGTCCGGGTCGTCCAGTTCGGGCACGCGCTCCGGAACCGGCTCCGTACTGGACAGGTCCACCACCACGACCCGCTCCAGGCACTCGTCCTCGGCGAACGCGCGCAGGTCCCGCTCCAGCCGCTCCACGTGGCAGCGGGCGAACCCCTCGCCGCGGGGCGCCACACCCGCGCGAATCCGCCGGTCCACGGCGTCGAGCTCCTCCGCGAAGGCCTCGGGCAGGTGCGCCGGGACCACACCGGCCCGGGCCAGCGGCACCGCGCTCTTGACCAGGGGGGTCTCGGAGACGTCGTGTCCGCCGAAGACCAGGTCGCCGAGGCCGGGCAGGTCGGCGTCGGCGAACTCGGGGCGTTCGGTCACGCACCCCGTCCGCTCGGCGGCACCCGCCCGTACGGCCAGGGCGCCCAGGACGGCCGTGGTGGCGACCGACCCGCGCGCCCCGACCAACCACACTCCGATACGTGTCATGTGCTCCCCTGCTGGTTGTCGTGCTGGTACTGGTCTCCGGCGGGCCGCGCCCCGGTGGTTCCGGAGCGCGGTCCCGCCCGGGCGGTCGTTCCGGCCGTCGCCGCGTCGGTCCCGCGTGTTCGTCCTGTCCGTCTTGTCCGTCCCGTCAGTGGTCGTCGTGGGCGGGCGGACCGTCCCCGGTCGCCCCCTCGCCCTCCTCCGCCTCGTCCGGCTGGAGCGCCCCGCTGGCGGGGTCGGCGGGCAGGTACAGGTGGATGTGGCCGTGCCCGGCGTCCACGCTGACCATGTCGAGCTGGGTGGCCGCCACCGACCAGGCCGTCACCGCCTGGTCGCGCAGGTCGGCCGCGAGGTCCAGCAGGTCCGTGCGCTGGTCGTCGTCGGCCTGGGAGGCCGCGTGGTAGGCGCTCAAGGCCGAGCCGAGCAGGTCCACCGAGCCGTCCAGCCCGGCGACGGTGACGTTGAAGTCGGTCCGCCCCGACTCGCTGAGCTCGAAGTGGGCCCCGGCGTCGCGCACCGTGCCCAGCCAACCGTCGATCTCCTCGGAACTCGGAAACTCCTCGGCAGGGGCCGAGCCGTCGGCGGGCAGCACCCCGTTGAGGGACTCCAGGGCGGGGACCAGTTCCTCGTGGGCGGCCCTGGTGTGGCCCACCAGGCTGGCCACCTGGTCCACGTGGCGGGCGTCGGCGGAGGCCTCCAGCTCCGCCACCCGGGCGGGGTCGGGGGTGACCTGGTCGTCCCCGCCTCCGAAGAAGAGCACCACCGAGGCGACGACGGCGCCGACCAGCAGCACGGAGCCGCCGGTCAGCCACCAGGTGGTGGGGCTGGCGTTCGAGGTCCGGACCCTCTCGGTCCCCTCCGGGGCGGCGTTCTTCGCGTCCTCGGAGGACGGGGTCTTCCCCTGCTGGCTGCTCGAGGGATCGGTGCTCACGGGCACCTCCTGTCAGGTTGACACTGGCCGGGTCATGGGCGGCGTGTGCCGTGCGAACGACGCCGCGGGGGTGTGGCGGGGCCGGGGGGCGGCCCCGCCACGACGCGATTTCCGCGCTACTGCCGATCCGGGGTTACTCGGGTGGTGCGGTCAGGTGTTCGAGGCCGTCGGCCAGGCGCCCCAGCTCCTCTCGGGTGTCGGCGTCGGCGACGCTCTCGGCGGTCCTACGGAACCGGTCGAGGGAACGCCCCGCCTGCGCGGGCCGGTCCATGCTCACGTGGTGCTCGGCCAGTTCCAGCTGGCGGGTGAGGCGGGTGGCCTCGGAGAAGCTCAGGGAGCCCTCCTCGGCGAGCTCGCCGAGCCGCTCGTGGACCTCGGCGAAGGTGAACTCCTCCACCTCGTCCTCCAGGTCGGTGACCTGCACGTCGCGGAACCACACGAGGTCGTCCGCGCCGTGGTTCTGGAGCCCGACGCGTCCCGACGACAGGTCGCGGTCGGGGTCGGTGCTCTCGAACTCGTTGACCAGCTCACCGTTGACCCACACGCGGATCATCGGGTCGCTGACCTCGATCTCCATCGTGTTCCACTCGCCCACGACCTCCGGGTGGGAGGTGGCCGCCTGGAAGTTGTAGACGGCCCCGGTCCGGGTGAGGGGGTCGCCCGCGGGCGCGCCGAACGGGTCGATCTGGATCTCGTAGCCCTCGTTGACCGCGACCCACGGGTCGTCGCCCGGGTCGGGGAAGCCGACGAAGACACCGGAGTTGTCGGACTCCTCGTGCGTGAGGTAGTCCAGCTTCAGCCGGTAGGAGCCCAGCTCGTCCTCGTGCCAGAGCAGGCCCATGCCGCCCTCGGTCTGGAGGACGCACCCGTCGCCGCCGTCGACGACCTCGAAGCCGCCCGGACCCGCCATGGTCCAGCCGTCCAGCGACTCCCCGTCCCACAGGGCGCGGTACCCGTCGTCGAGGGACGGCGGGGCGCACTCCACGGGGCCCGGGTCGTCGCCGACCGTGATGGTGTGGGTGGCGGAGGTCCCGGTGCGGCCCTCGCCGTCGGTGGCCACCGCGCTGACCGCGTACTCACCGTCCGGAACGTCGGTCCAGGCGGCCTCGTAGGGGCCCTCGGTCACCGTGGCGACCGGTTGCCCGTCCACGAGGAACTCCACCTCCTCGATCCCGGCGTCGCCGTGGTCGGTGACCTCGGCCGCGAGCGGCACCTCCTCACCGG
Organism: Nocardiopsis sp. NPDC007018; assembly: GCF_040635075.1. Lineage (NCBI taxonomy): Bacteria > Bacillati > Actinomycetota > Actinomycetes > Streptosporangiales > Nocardiopsidaceae > Nocardiopsis > Nocardiopsis sp. NPDC007018. Next base: position 40,107 of record NZ_JBEYHA010000037.1, on the reverse strand, counting down.
CCCCGAAGGACGCGCCGTCGGCCGGGCTGGTGAGCTCGGTCTCGGGCCCCTCCTCGTGGCCGCCGTCGTGGTCGGCGTTCACGTCGAAGTAGTTGACGTTGAACAGCGCCTCGTCCCCGGCCCCGTCGTTGACGAACACCAGGTGGAGGTCGATGGTGCCGCCGGGGTCGGTGACGTCCTCCATCGTGACGTCGGTCCACTCCTGCCAGCCGCCGGTGGGTTCCACGTCCACCGAGCCGACCAGCGTGCCGTCGGGGGAGTCGGCGCGGGCCTCGATGGTGCCGCCCGCCCCGTCCGACGCCACGCGGAAGCCGATCCGCTCCACCCCGTGCAGGTTGACCGGGTCGTAGGCGACCCAGCCGCCGTGGTGGACACCGCCGATGTTGCGCAGGCCGCCGTTGGGGTCCTCCGTGGACTCGGTCATCACCCCCTCACTGGAGGTGAAGTACTGCGCCTGCATCCGCGACGGGTTGAGCTTGACCCCGTCGCTGCCGGTCAGGGACGGAACGCCGTCCCCGCCGCGGTCGGTGTACTCGGCCTGGAGCACCCAGAAGATGTTCATGTCGTGGCCGTGGCCGCCGTCGGTCCCGGTGACGCTCACCCCCTCGCAGCCCTCGTACTGGGTCCAGGGGTGGGCGTGGGTGTCGTGGCCCAGCGACGAGGTCACCTGCACGGTGTCGCAGTCGATCCCGTCACCGATCGACCCGTCCTCGGCGTCCTCCACGGTCACGTCGAACGGGATCTCGTCGCCCCAGTCGAAGAACTGGCCGTCCCGGGGCGTGTCGAAGGCGACCTCCGGCGCGGTGTTGCCCGCGGTGATCGACACCGTCGCCGTGCCCGTGCGCTCCTCGGTGTCGGTCACGGTGAGGCTGACGTTGTACCGGCCCGCCTCCTCGAAGGTGTGCGTGGGCGACACCTCGGTGGAGGTGGTGCCGTCACCGAAGTTCCATGCGTGGTCGAAGGCCAGGCCGCCGGGGTGGAAGGAGTCCTCACCCGAGAACTCCACCGTCAGCGGGGCGGGGCCGGAGGTGGTGCTGGCGCCGATCCGCGCCACCGGGCTGTTGCCCGACCCGGAGTAGTCGATACGGGAGATCGCCGAGTCCTCGGAGCCGCCGAACCAACCCGAGCCGTACTCCAGCACGTACAGGGCGCCGTCCGGGCCGAACTCCATGTCCATGGGGTTGGCCAGGTCGATGTCCGGGACGGTCTCGGTGATGTCGAGGACGCCGCCCTCGTCGTCCAGGTGCACCTGCTTGATCCACTGGCGGCTCCACTCGTACAGCAGCGGGACGCCGTCGTAGTACTCGGGCCACTTGTTGTCGGAGTCCAGCTCCGGGTCGAAGGCGTAGGCCGGGCCGCCCATCGGTGCGCCGCCGCCGGTGCCCAGGTGCGGGAACTCCTCCGACTCGTCGTAGCCGTACCAGATCGCAGCCGGGGAGACCGGGGGCAGCTCCGTGAGCCCGGTGTTGCGGGGTGACTCGTTGACCGGGGCGTCGCAGTCGAACTTCTCCCCGGACGTGCCTGACCCGAAGTCGTACTTGTTGTAGGCGGAGTTGTCGCCGATGCAGTAGGGCCAGCCGATGTTGGTCGCCTCGGTGATGTGGTGCCAGGTGACCGTGTTCTCGGGCCCGCGCTCGGGGTCGGCCGCGGGCGCGTCCGGGCCGTAGTCGGCCAGGTAGACGCTGCCGTCGGTCTGGTCCACGGAGAACCGGAACGGGTTGCGCAGGCCCATGGCGAGGATCTCGGGGCGGGTCAGGTCGGGGTCGGAGCTCTCCTCCGGGAACAGGTTCCCCTCGGGGATCGTGTACCCGCCGTCGTCGTCCACCGCGATCCTGATCAACTTGCCGCGCAGGTCGTTGGTGTTGGCCGAGCTGCGCTGGGCGTCGAAGGCCGGGTTACGGCTCTCCCGCTCGTCGTGCGGGCTGAACCCGTCCGAGCCGAACGCGCTCGTGTCGTCGCCGGTGGACAGCAGGAGGTTGCCGTCCGGGTCGAAGTCGATGTCGCCGCCGACGTGGCAGCACATGCCCCGCGTGGCCTCGACCTCCAGGATCACCTGTTCGCTGTCCAGGTCCAGTACCGGTTCGTCACCGTCCACGAACTGGAAGCGCGACAGGTTGTTGTGCGCCTCGAAGGGCGCGAAGTCCTCCGGGTCGCCGTTCTCGGGCGCGGCCCCGGACGGGACTCCGTCGACCACGGGCGCGTAGTACAGGTACACCCACCCGTTCTCCTCGAAGTCCGGGTCGAGCGCGATGCCCTGGAGCCCGTCCTCGTCGTGGTCGTAGACGGGGACGTCCGCGAGCGCGTCGGTGCTGTAGGTCTCGGGGGACCACAGGGCCACCTGGCCGTCGCGGGAGGTGTGCATGACCCGGCCGTCCGGGAGCACGGCCATGCCCATGGGCTCGCCGACGTTCTCCTCACCCTGGGCGAGCGTGACCTTCTCGAAGTTGTCCCACTGGGTGGCGCCGCAGTCGCCCTCGGCCCGTCCGGCCGCCCACTGGAGGCCGCCCAGGAGGTGGGCGGTGAACTCCGGCTCGGAGTACGACTCGACGGTGTGGCCGCCGCCGGTGTACCAGGAGCGCCCGCCGTCGTACACCTGACACCAGGCGATCGGGTGGTCGAACCCCATCTGCCCGGCCGGGTCCACGACGTCCTCGTAGGAGGCCTCGTTCAGGCCCGCCAGAACGTGCACGTCACCGCGCGGGCTGACGTCGTAGTCGTACCACTCGTCGTGCCGGTCCCAGCTGGCCGGGAGCATCGAGGTGGAGGGGTGGGCGCGGTCGTTGACCATCACCTCGGCGTCCTGGGTGCCGGGCGGGTGGCTGGCGAAGTACGCCCCCACCAGGTCGCCGTACCACTCCCAGTCGTAGTGGGTGTCGGACGCGGAGTGGACGCCGACGTAGCCGCCGCCGTTTTGGACGTACTCCTCGAACGCGGCCTGTTGGCCCTCGTCCAGGACGTCGCCGGTGGTGGAGAGCCACACGACCGCGTCGAAGCGGGCCAGGTCCTCCGGGTTGAAGATGTCGGCGTCCTCGGAGTGCTCGGTCTCGAAGCCGTGCTCCTCGGCGAGGGCCTCGTACAGGGCGACGCCGTAGGGGATGGAGTCGTGTCGGAAGCCGGTGGTCTTGGAGAAGACGAGCGCGGTGAACGGCTCCTGCTCCTCCGTGTCGGCCTGGGCGGGGACCGAGGTCAGTCCGAGGGCCAGGGCGACGCTCGCCGTCAGGGCGCCCAGCGTTCGTAGGGGTCTCTTGATCACGGGAAACCTCACCTGGGGGTGGGGGGGTCGATGAGTCCGTGCGGCGTGCCGGCGCCGACGGCAGGGACGGGGGCCGCGTTCGCGTGTACGGCGGGGGCCGTACGGCGGGTGCGAACCGTCGCGGAGTTCCTGCTATCGCGTTCGGAAGCGGGGGGTGGCCGCCTCATCGGTGTGATCAGTCCACGGCGGTTCCTTTCGTCGGGGGCAGGGAGGAACGTGGGCGGGACCGGCTGCTGGCATTCTCGGGTGTGCCGGTCCCGATGACCAGGGGTCTCGGGTGACCTGTTGAGGCCCCTGGGTTCACGGTCGGTAACCGTTCCAGGTGAAGCGGGGCAGGGGCCTCTCGGTCATTCGTACAAACCTGGGCGGATGGGGCCTTTCGGTCGGTCCGTGTGGTCCTCGGCCGCGGGTACGTCGACCCAGCGGCGCTCGCGGGCCGAGACCAGGACGGCCTCGGCCAGCACGGCCGCCCGGAGCCCGTCCGCGAAAACGGGGAGCCCCTCGGGCTCACCACCCGCGACGGCGGTGCCGGTGTCGGCGACCAGGGCGTTGAAGCAGTCCTGGTAGCCCTGGGGGTGGCCGACCGGCAGCGTGACCAGGCGGGCGGCGTCGGCGCTGAGGCCCGGGTCGTCGCGGGAGACGGTACCGGTGCGCTCGCGCCCGCCCGCCCAGAGCGTCTCGGGGCGCTCCTGGTCGAAGCGGAGCGAACCCTCGGTACCGGAGACCTCCAGCACCAGCTGGTTCTTGCGGCCGGGGGAGACCTGGCTGACCACGGCGGTGCCGACCGCGCCCGACTCGGTGGCGAACTGGAGGGTGACCAGGTCCTCCGTGGTGACGGCGCGGCCGCCGTCGGTGCCCCGGCGCTCGTTGAACCGGGAGGTCTGCGCGCAGACGGAGGAGATCCGGTCGCCGGTGACGAACTCCATCAGGTCGCACCAGTGCGATCCGATGTCGCCGAACGCCCGGGTGGGTCCGCCGACCGCCGGGTCCACCCGCCAGTTGTCCTCCTCAGGGCGCAGCAGCCAGTCCTGGAGGTAGCCGCCGTGGACGAGCCCGACCCGCCCGACGGAGCCGGAGGCCACCCGGGCGCGTGCCTCGCGGGCCATGGGGTGGAAGCGGTAGACGAAGGGGACGACGGCGGTCAGGCCCGCGTCCCGGGCCGCCCGGGTGAGGTCCCGCGCGGTGGACGCGTCGGTGGCCAGCGGCTTCTCGCAGACCACGTGCTTTCCGGCCGCGAGGGCGGCCAGACTCAGGGGGGCGTGCAGGTGGTTGGGGGTGCACACGTGCACCACGTCGACGTCGGGGTCGCGGACGAGTTCGAGGGCGTCGGCGTGCGCGCGCCCGGCACCGTGGGAGGCGCTGAAGGCCTCGGCCCGGGCGAGGGAGGACCCGGCGACCCCGACGACCTCGCCGCCGTTGGCACGGACCGCGTGGGAGTGGACCCGCCCCATGAAGCCGGTACCGATCACCGCGGCGCGGTAGGTGGAGGGGGCGGTCGGTTCGGAAGCAGGCGCTGAGCCCAGACCTGTGACCTTCTTCACTGACATGTCCGAGACGTTACGTCTGACTTATGTCGAAGGTCAAGCATAAGTTGCCGGATGTGGACAAAATAGATGAATGACGGTCACTCAATAGATCCTGTGCTTCACTGGTCCCATGACGGAAGACGCGCTGACAGGCCCCGAGGGACCGGGGGCGACACCCCTGCGCACCCCGGCCGCCACCGCCGCGCCCGGCGCCGGGACCCTTCTCCGGCTGCTGCGCGACGGCCGCCCCCGCACCCGCTCCGAGCTGGCCGCCGTCACCGGCCTGGCCCGCTCCACGGTCACCCAGCGCGTGGACGCCCTCCTGGCCAGCGGGCTCATCGGCCCGGCCGGGGAGGCCGTGTCCACCGGAGGGCGCCCGCCCACGACCTTCTCGTTCCGCCCGGACGCGCGCGTCGTCCTGGCCGCGGACCTCGGCGCCACCCACGCCCGGCTCGCCCTCACCGACATGTCCGGCACCGTGCTCGCCCAGAACCGCGCCGACATCGACATCGCCCAGGGACCCGAACCCGTCCTCGACTGGGTCGTGGACCACGGCCGCGCCCTCCTCGACGGAGCCGGACGCGGCACGGACGACCTCCTCGGCGTCGGCGTGGGCCTACCCGGGCCCGTCCAGCACTCCACCGGGCGCGCCGTCAACCCGCCGATCATGCCCGGCTGGGACGACTTCGACGTGCCGGGCTACGTGCGCGGCCGCATTTCGCGGCCCGTGCTCGTGGACAACGACGTCAACATCATGGCGATCGGCGAACACCACGTCGCCTGGCCCACCGCCAGCCATCTCCTCTTCGTCAAGGTCGCCACCGGCATCGGCTGCGGGATCGTCAGCGAGGGCAACGTCTACCGGGGCGCCCAGGGAGCCGCCGGGGACATGGGGCACATCCACGTGCCCAGCGGCGCCGACCGGCCCTGCCGCTGCGGGAACACCGGCTGCCTGGAGGCCGTGGCCAGCGGGCACGCGCTCGCCGAGGCGCTCACCGCCCAGGGGGTGCCCGCCTCGGGAGCCCGCGACGTCGTGGAGCTCTCCCGCAACGGTTCCGTCCCGGCGCTGCGCGCCCTGCGCCAGGCCGGGCGCGACGTCGGCGAGGTCCTGGCCGCCTCGGTGAACATGTTCAACCCGTCGGTCATCGTGGTCGGCGGCGCGCTGGCCATGGCAGGCGACCACCTGCTCGCCGGGGTGCGCGAGGTCATCTACCAGCGGTCGCTGCCGCTCGCCACCGAGAACCTCAGCATCGTCTCGTCGAAGGCGGGGGAGGGCGCGGGCGTGATCGGCGCGGCCGTCATGGTGATCGAGCACTGCCTGAGCCCCGACCACGCCGAGTCCCTCGTCATGGGAGCCTGACCGCGTCGGGGCCCTCCGTGGCCTGGAAACACGCCATGAGCCAGAGGGCCTCGGACATGTTCAGGACGACGTCGCCGATCGTCGGCACGCTCATGACCGTGCCGAAGTCCCCGGCGGTGATGTGCTGGGGTGCCCAGCCGAGGTCGCTGTGGAGCAGGGTGGCACCCGGTTCGCCGAACCGCTTCCAGAAGATCAGAACCTCCTCGTACACGTTGACGAAGTGCAGGACCTGGTCCGTGTCTCCGAACTCGACCCCGGCCATTTCGCCCAGCTGTGTGTGGACGGCCCGCATACCGCGGAAGCGTCCGACGTAGGCACGCACCCGCGCGACGAAACGGTCGATGGAGTCCTCGTCCAGTCGATCGTCCGGATCGACCTTGATCGCGGGAAGCTCCTCCCCTTGCCGCCGGGCCAGACGGAGCTGGTCCGTGGCGTTGGCCCAGTAGAGGCCACCGGTGTCGGGGTCGTACACGACACACAGCACCGGCACGTTGCCCTCGGACCAGGTGGCGGCGTGCTGCCTGACCGGGACGGCGTAGCCGTTCGCCCGCTTCCAGCTGACGCCGCCCTTCACCTAGACCTTCACGACGTCTCCGGTGGTACGGCCGTCCTCGCCGAACGTGACGTAGAGGTCCTCGCCGAAGTCGTTCTGCCCGTCGATCTCCTGAACGACGTGGTCGTGCTCCTCCAACAGGCCGCGTAGGGCGTTCACCGCCGCCCGCCCGACCCTGCGCCCCTCCGGAATTCCCGCCACGTCGTGCTCCGTTCGCGTTGCCACCAGTTCCGGATCACCCTGCCAGGGCCCACGGACAAACGCGCGCGAAGGGGGCGGGGCCGTCAGAGCCCCGCCCTACGGTGAATCAGGAACGGACGAACGGGGCCCGCCACCACCAGTGCCCGTCCGGCACACCGGACGGAACCGCCTCGGGGGAGGCCTCCTCGTTCTCCGGCAGGTTCTCCTTGAGCTGTTCGTCGACCCCGTCGATCTCCTCCGGCTTGACCAGGGCGAACGTCACCGCGCCGAGGAAGCCCTCGAACAGGTTCTCCAGCATGGAGCGGTACAGGCAGGCCGCGTACCACCCCTCCTCAGGGCCGGAGGCCAACCGATCGGCACGGAACAGGAGTCCGCGGATCTCCTCGCGACGGACGGCGGCGCCCTCAGCGACGAGCAGCCGCTGATCCGGTGTGCCGACGAGGTCGGCCGCACCGATGCGGGCACCCCAGAGCAGAAGCAGCGACTGCCTCAGGGGGATTTCCGGGTCCGCCAGGTCGACCCGGGCGCGCTCCAGAAGTTCCTCCGGACTACCCGTGAAGCCGTGCACGGGCTTCGACGGCGGTGCGGGCCACCCGTGGTCGGCCAGGTAGGCGGTGCCGTCGCCCCAGATCTCCACCAGGGTGGAGAGAGTGACCGTGGCCAACGGGGTCATGGGTGCGACCCGCTCGAAAGAGATGCTCAGCACCTCGTCGTCGGCTCCCAGAGACCTGGCCCGTCCGGTGCGCACGGTCGTTCCAGCCGAGGCGTGGTAGGCGGGGATGGGGTCCCCGAGTTCCGCTGTGGGTAGTTCGTCCAAGCGGCGCATGACGTGTGTCGCGGCGTCGATGGGAGATTCGAAACCGATCCGGTCGGCGGACTCGCGCAGAGCCTTCACCACGGCCTTGGGCCCGGCGCTCAGGTCGACTCGCACACCGCCCCGGCCCAGGGCGTCCACCGCGGCGACGTCCTGCTGGAGTCGTCTCTCCACCAGGGAGAGGTTGTCGTCGGTCATGGGGTGTCCCAGTCCTCTTCGTAGTAACCGTAGAGCTTCTCGTTGATCTCGGCTTCGGTCCAGTCGTGGCGTGTGGGGACGCGCCACCACCAGTGCGACTGCGGTACCCACCAGGGGATGTCCTCGGGCGGGATCGGCACGATGTCGTCAGCATTCTCGGTGAAGAGCGCGTCGACCACATCCAGCTTGTCGGCGTCGGCCGGGTGCATCAAGTCAGCGAAGGGGACGAAGTCGTCGATGATGATCTGAATCTTACTTCGATATTGGCATGAATTCAGGAATCCATCCCCCGTGCTGCGCCTCGAATATTTCTGGCACATGCGGAAATAATGGGTGAATCCGTGTCGGTTTCCATGCCTCCTCAGGAGCTTGCCTGCTTCCTCCTGAAATTTCGACTCCCAGGTGCGGTTGTGTCTGCGATAAAGCTTCCACAAGGAAGCAATTCCATCCATGATCGCGGGAAATGCTGTGGCCGTGGTCGGAGTCTCGCCCTCGGCGTTCTCTCGAAGAAGTTCGAGGACTTCCTCCTCTTCGGGGTTAAAATTCTGGCCCATGGTCCTCCTTTGTTTCTTTCCGGTATGTCGTCGGTGCGATCACTCCCGCCTCTCGCGAGAGGATCGTCGGAGTGTAAATAGCGAATTTGCCTGCCAAAATCGACCTCTCAAACTGTACTTCAACTTCGGTGTTGTTCTTTTTGGAAAGGAAATTGACGACCTTTCCTTCTTTGATGGTCCGTCCCATGCTGTTGTGGTAGGCGGCGACCCGGTGGAGGCCCTCCCGTTCTTCGGTCGGCATCTCGCGCCCATGGGCGTACACGTGCCTGAGTGCAGTGAAGTCGTCTCCCATGCCGACGGCGTCAGCCTGATTGCGGAGGGATGCGATGATCTTCTCTTTGCTTTCTGTGATGTCGATATCGATTCGCGTCCCCCGTCCTAGTCCGTGGAGGGTTTCAAGGTCGGATTGAAGTCTGTCTCGGAATTCTTCCTCCGAGCTGAGGACTCGGTCTGCTGTGATCTTTATGAGTTCCGTTTCGGTCAAATAGGGGTTTCTCTCTGAAATGTACTCCTGTGTGCTGTCGTAGTAGGCCATGTAATAGGAGTACCTGTTGGCGGAGTCCTTGATTCCATCGCCTTCGAGTGCAAAGGAGAGACCTTGGGCCACCACGGGCCTTATTGCTTGCGCCTCACTCCCCATGGTGTTCGTGTACGGGTATTTGTTGTCTAGTACCACCTTGGCCAGTCGGCTCAATGTCTTGGTGCTGGGTGTCGATTCCCCGTGGAGCCTCAGGAAATCTTCTTTGTCTTTGCCAGCCCAATCAATAACTCTGAAGAGGTGGTTGACCTTCTCTTTCAGCTTCCTTTCTTGCTTCTCTCTCTTGGTGAGGGGAGGATTTTCTGACGAGTTGCTCACGGCAGTCTCCATTTGGGGGTGGGGAGAGGCGTGGTCGGGTGGGGTGGGGGCGATGCGGGCTATCGGCAGAGTTCTCTAGGAATCTGCTCGTCTTCGTCGTAGAGGTCGCTGAGGGAGTAGTCGTGGAGCTTCTCGTCGATTTCTTGTGGGCTCATGTCCAGGCGGGTGGGGGCACGCCACCACCAGTGGGATTCGGGGACCCACCAGGGGATGTCCTCGGGCGGGATCGGCACGATATCGTCGACGTCCTTGACGTAAAGGCCGTCGATCTTTTCCAGTGCTCCGCCGTCGGCCGGGTGCACGAGGTCGGCGAACGGTACGAAGTACTCGTTCAGGATCTGGATCTTGCTGCGGAGGTAGCAGGCGCTCACGAACCCGTCGCCTCGTCTGCGCAGGGAGTACCTCCTGCACGCTCCGAAGTAGGCCGAGAATCCGTGGCGGTTCCCCTCTTTTCTGAGGAGGTGGGACGCCTCCTGGACGAATTCCGGTGGCCAGGTGTGGCCGTTGCGGAGGTGGGTCTCCCACAGGCGCATGATTCCCTCGACGATCTCGGGGAAGTTCCTGGCGCTGTCCGGGGGGACGGCTTCGGCGTTCTTCTGGAGGAGCTCGATGACGGCCTGCTCCTCGGGGCTGAACGGGGTCATGGTCGTGACCGCTCCGGTCTCGTGAGTTGATCAGTACGTGCGGTGCCATCCGGGTCACGGCGTTCTGCCGTGCTTGAGAGAGGTCGAGCGCCCCGATCCACGGCGGTGGTCTCAGCTCGCCTACAGGTAATCCTCTTCGTAGTATCCGTAGAGCCTCTCGTTGATCTCGGTTTCGGTCCAGTCGTGGCGTGTGGGGACGCGCCACCACCAGTGTGACTCCGGTATCCACCCGGGGATCTCTTCGGGTGGGATCGGCACGATGTCGTCGGCCTTCGAGACGAAGAGTTCATCGACCTCCTCCAGTCCGTCGGTGTCGGCCGGGTGCACCAGGTCGGCGAAGGGGACGAGGTTCTCGATGAGGATCTGGACCTTGCTTCGGTAATAGCACGCGTTCCAGAAGCCATCCCCCGAGATGCGCAGGGAATAGTCTTCGCAATGGAAGAAATAGTACGTGAAACCGTGTCGGTTCCCGCTTTTCCTCAGGAGCTCGGCGGCTTCTTCCTGGAACCTCGGATGCCAAGATCGCTGGTGTCGGCGGTTGTCCGTCCACAGCAACACGATGTCGTCCCCGATCCCGAGGAAGTTCCTGGCGGAGTCAGGTGCGGCGGCGACCGCGTTCTTCCGCAGGCGTTCGAGTACGGCTTCTTCTTCGGGGCTCATCACCGCGGGCTCCCCTTCGCTGTGTGTTCGTGTCGGGTATGCGCCGTATCCCCCAGCGAGAGGAGGGCGGCGGTTCTCGCGCGGCTACCGGGAGAGATCCCCGGGCAGCTCCTCGTTCTCGCTGTAGAGGTCGCTGAGGGAGTAGTCGTGGAGCTTCTCGTCGATCTCCTGCCGACTCATGTCGACGCGGGTGGAGGCGCGCCACCACCAGTGGGACGCGGGGACCCAGGTGGGGAGCTGGTCCGGGGGGATGGGCGGGATGCCGTGGGCGTCCTCGACATAGAGCTCGTCGATGGCGTCCAGGGCTCCCGAGTCGGCGGCGTGCATGAGGTCGGCGAAGGGGACGAACTCCTCGACGAGCACCTGGATGTGGCTGCGGAGGTAGCAGGAGCGCTGGAAGCCGTCTCCCATGCTGCGTAGGGCGAACGCCTCACACTGGCCGACGTAGGCCTGGAAGCCGTGCCTGTTCGCGTCCGACCGGACGAGTTCGCGGACCCGCTCGACGAAACCCGGCGACCACTGCCCTCCGTCCCTGCGGTGGTACGCCCACAGGGTGACGAGGCGGTCCAGGGCCTCGTCGAAGACCCGGACCACTTCGGGGCCGGAGAGGTCGCCCGTGGTGCTTTCGAGGAGGGCCACGATCGTGTCCTCTTCACGGGAGGGGTCGTGCTCCACGCGTTGTGTCATGAGGGCTCCCAGCGGTCGACGTCGGAGCGGCCTGGCCCCACGCCACCGTGACGCGTGGCTCCGCTTCCGGACCGCTCCCCGGGTCCCCGCCGCGACGGGACGGGACCCGCGTTCTCGCCCTGTGCGACGCGGGGGCGCCCCGGTTGGTTCTCGCCAGCACGGCACGGGAAGGGGGCGGGGCCACGTGGCCCCGCCCCCGGCGGTGTCGGTCGTTCGGTCAGTCGTCGCGGGTGCCGTGTCGGGCACGCTCCTCCTCCGCGCGCTGGGCCCGCGCGCGGTCGCGGGCGTCCTCGTACTCGGCGTCCTCCTCCAGGGCGCGGTAGCGCGTGGGGTCGTACTCCCGCTGGCCCACGTCGGGCAGGACGCCCTCGTGGCGCAGGGCCGGGCCCGCGTCGCGTCTGGCCTGCCGGGGGACCCGGCTGATCACGGCGGTCCGCCCCACGCCGCGCAGCAGCGAGGCGATGGCGATACCGCACACCAGGTTGATCAGGCCCGTGGCGACCTGGCTGGAGATCTCGGCGCCCTGTGTGAAGGGCGTGACGGCCGCGATGGCCGTGGCCAGACCGACGATCCAGCCGAAGAACGAGAGCGCCCGGGGCGCGGAGAGCAGCAGAAGGTGGAGCAGCGCGGTCGCGAGCAGTGCGACCAGCCCCGCCAACAGCGCGTATCCGACCGTTCCGGCGTCACCCAGGTTCCCGGCCTCCTCCGGTGCGAGCACCGGGATGCCGAAGACCCCGCGAACCACCAGGGTCCCGGCGAAGATCACCAGGGCGGCGACCACCGCGGTGGCCAGTCCGCCGGACCACAGGCGGGTCACGTTGACGGCTCGTTCACTTCCGATTTCGTTCATACCGATATCCCCAAAATAGGGCTCGAACTCGGTCGTAGGCCACATACCCGCAGCTCCGCAGCGGTAACCCACGCGTGGAACACTGTGGGCATGGCTCCTTTCGCGCACGCTCGCGTCGATCTCGACGCGATCACCTCCAACGCCCGGCTGCTCCGTGATCTGGCCGGGGGGACCCCTCTCATGGGCGTGGTCAAGGCCGACGGGTACGGGCACGGAATCCTGCCCGCCGCGCGCGCCCTCGTCGCGGGCGGCGCCACGTGGCTGGGGACCGCGCTGATCAAGGAGGGGCTGGAGTTGCGCCGGGCGGGGATCACGCTGCCCGTGCTGTCCTGGATCATCCCTCCGGGGGAGCCGGTGGGGGAGGCGATCGGGGCCGACATCGACCTGGGGGTCAGCGACCGTGCCGTCCTGGACACGGTGGTGGCCGAGGCCGCGCGCCTGGGCCGGGTCGCCCGGGTCCAGCTGAAGGCGGACACCGGCCTGAACCGGGGAGGCGTCGGCCGGGGCGCGTGGGCGTCGGTGGTCGAGGCGGCGGCGCGCGCGGAGGAGGACGGCCTGATCCGGGTCACCGGGGTGTGGTCGCACTTCGCCTGCGCGGACGAGCCGGGACACCCCTCGATCCGGGCGCAGCTGGAGGTCTTCCACGAGGCTCTCGCGGTGGTGGAGAAGGCAGGACTGTCCCCGGAGGTCCGGCACATCGCGAACTCAGCGGCGCTGTTGACCCTGCCCGAGGCCAGGTTCGACCTCGTCCGGGGCGGGATCGCGAGTTACGGTCTGTGCCCTATCCCGGATATGGACGTGCCCGGATTGCGTCCCGCGATGACTCTCGCGTCGAAGGTCGCGCTGACCAAGCGCGTCCCGGCGGACAGCGGCGTCTCCTACGGCCACCGGTACGTCACCAAGGAGGAGACCACTCTCGCCCTGGTGCCGCTCGGGTACGCGGACGGCGTCCCCCGGGCCGCCACCAACCGGGGTCCGGTCCTGCTCGGCGGCTCCCGGCGCACCATCGCGGGAACAGTCTGCATGGACCAGTTCGTTCTTGACGTGGGAGACGACCCGGTGCGCGCGGGCGACCTCGCGGTGCTGTTCGGCGACCCGACCGAGAACCCGGACGTGCCCACCGCGCAGGACTGGGCCGATGTCCTGGACACCATCCCGTACGAGATCATCACGCGAATCGGCGCCCGGGTGCCGCGCACGTACGTCGGCGGGTCCTGACGCTCTCCCCGATATCGGTCACGAACCTTCCCCACCCGACCTAACCTGGGTGAAGAGGGACCTTCGGCGCGCCCCGACGCGGGCCGAACCACGACACGACCACTCTGCGAGAGCGATGACAGACACCACAGCCACCACCGGGGGCACGTCCCGCGTCCACGCGGTCACCGCCGCGACGGGCGAGGAGATGCGCGTCCTGGGCCGTGACCTCGCCGCCCTCTCCCGCCCCGGGGACCTCCTGATCCTCTCCGGGCCGCTGGGAGCGGGCAAGACCACCCTCACCCAGGGGCTCGGACAGGGCCTGGGCGTACGCGGGTCGGTCACCTCGCCCACGTTCGTCATCTCCAGAATCCACCCGTCGGTGGTGGGCGGTCCCGCGCTCGTGCACGTGGACGCCTACCGGCTCGGCGGCCCCGACGAGATCGACGACATCGACCTGGACATGACCCTGGCCGAGTCCGTCACCGTCGTCGAGTGGGGCGAGGGCGTGGCCGAGGGGCTGGCCGACGACCGCCTGGAGATCCGGATCGAGCGCCACCCCGACGACACCCGCACCGTCCACCTGCGCGCGGTCGGCGCCCGGTGGACCGACATCGACCTGCCCGGCACCGCCGCCGGGAACGGATAGGCGGACCCACCCGTGCTGCTCCTGGCCTTCGACACCGCCACCCCGGCGGTCACCGCCGCCATCGGGGAGACCACCTCCGACGGCACCTTCTCGCTGCGCGCGAGCGCGAGCTCCGTGGACGCCCGCCGCCACGGCGAGCTCCTCACCCCCACCATCCAGAACCTGCTCACGGCGTCCGGGCTGGTGCTGGGCGACATCGACCACATCGCGGTCGGTGTGGGCCCCGGCCCCTACACCGGGCTTCGGGTGGGTCTGGCCACCGGTCACGCCCTCGCGGACGCCCTGGGCGTGCCCTGCCACGGGGTGACCACGCTGGACGCCCTGGCCTTCGCCACCCGGCGGACCGGACCGTTCCTGGGCATGACCGACGCCCGCCGCAAGGAGGTGTTCTGGGCGCGCTACGACGACCACCTCACCCGGGTCGGCGAGGTGCGGGTGGACCGCCCCGCCGAGATCGACACCGGCGGCCTGCCGCTGGTGGGCGACGGTGCCCGGATGTACGCCGAGGTGCTGGGCGCCGACCCCGAGGACACCGCGGCCCTGGAGCCGCTCCACCCGGACGCCGCGGCCATGGCCGAGCTGGCCCTGCTGCGCCTGCGGCGGGGCGAGGAGCTGCCCGAGCCCGCGCCGCTCTACCTGCGCCGACCCGACGCGGTCGAGCCGGGCGCGCCGAAGAGGGTCCGCCAGTGGGTGAGGTGACCGAGGCGGTGCGCCTGCGCCCGATGACCGCCGACGACGTCCCTGCCGTCATGGCGCTCGAACGCGCGCTGTTCCCGCAGGACGCCTGGAGCGAGGGCATGCTCCGCGAGGAGCTCGCCGAGGTCTCCACCCGGTACTACGTGGTGGCCGAGACTGAGACCGAGACTGAGACCGAGACCGAGACCGCTGACGGGGCCGCCGGGGCGGACACCGCGACCGCCACCGGTGCGGACCTGGTCGGCTACGCCGGGCTGAGGTTCGTCCCGCCCGAGGGCGACGTCCAGACGATGGCCGTCGCGCCGGACGCGTGGGGGAGGGGGATCGGCCGGGCGCTGCTCACCGAGCTGCTCGACCAGGCCGCCGCCCGGGGCGTCACCCACATGTTCCTGGAGGTGCGTTCGGACAACCCGCGCGCCCAGGACCTCTACACACGTTTCGGCTTCGAGGCGATCGGCGTGCGCCGGGGCTACTACAAGGGGGCGGACGCCATCGTCATGCGCCGCGTCGCGGAGAGGGGAAGCCATGAGTGAGCCGTTGATCCTGGGGATCGAGTCGTCCTGCGACGAGACCGGGGTGGCGCTGGTCCGGGGCTGCGAGCTGCTGGGCGAGTCGGTCGCCTCCAGCGTCGACCAGCACGTGCGGTTCGGCGGCGTGGTGCCCGAGGTGGCCAGCCGCGCCCACCTGGAGGCCATGACCCCCACCGTGCGCCGCGCCCTGGACGACGCGGGAGTGAAGCTCTCCGACGTGGACGCCGTCGCGGTCACCGCCGGGCCCGGCCTGGCCGGCGCGCTCCTGGTGGGCGTCTCCGCGGCCAAGGCCTACGCCATGGCGCTCGGCAAACCGCTGTACGGGGTCAACCACCTGGTCGGCCACGTGGCCGTGGACCAGTTGGACCACGGGCCCCTGCCCAAACCGTCGATCGCCCTGCTGGTGTCGGGCGGCCACACCTCTCTGCTGCTGGTCAACGACCTGGCCACCGACGTGGTCTCGCTCGGTGACACCGTCGACGACGCCGCCGGTGAGGCCTACGACAAGGTGGCGCGGCTGCTGGAGCTGCCCTACCCGGGCGGTCCGCCCATCGACCGGGCGGCGCAGAGGGGCAACCCGAAGGCGATGCGCTTCCCGCGCGGCAAGTGGGGCGACGGCACGTACGACTTCTCCTTCTCCGGGTTGAAGACGGCCGTGGCCCGCCACGTGGAGGACGCCGAGCGCCGGGGCGAACCGCTGGTGGTGGCCGACATCGCCGCCGCCTTCCAGGAGTCGGTGGTGGACGTACTCACCCGCAAGGCGGTCGACGCCTGCGTGGAGAACGGGGTGAGCACCCTGGTGATCAGCGGTGGCGTGGCGGCCAACTCGGCGCTGCGGGCCCTGGCCGAGCAGCGCTGCCGGGAGGCCGGGATCGAGCTCCGCGTGCCGCGTCCGCGCCTGTGCACGGACAACGGTGCCATGATCGCGGCCTTGGGCGCGGAGGTGGTCGCGGCGGGGCTGCCGCCGTCCTCGCTGGACCTGGCCACCGACACCTCGCTGCCGGTGGAGTCCCCGCTGGCCGTGTAGTCGTCGTGCCGGTCGGGTGGCTTCGCGGCCGCTCGGCCGCCTCGGGCCCCGCCGATCCGCACCGGACCGGCGGGGCCCGCGTGTGCCCGGGCCGGGTCCGCCCCCGTCCCGGTCCCGTGGTCCTGTCCCCGCGCTCCCCGTTCCCGCGCCCCGTCCCCGCGCCCACGCACCCACCCGGTCGGAGACACCTCCGGGCCCCTGTGGTTGGGTGCGGTCATGTTCGCGATCACGGCAGCACGCATCTCGTTCGACGACCCCCTGTCCGGACTGGAGGCGGGCGAGCGGCCCGACCCCGAGCCCCGCGAGGGGTGGACCACCGTCCGGGTCCGGGCGGCGGCGCTCAACCACCACGACCTCTGGAGCCTGCGCGGTGTGGCGCTGCGGGAGGACCGCCTCCCGATGGTCCTGGGCGGAGACGCCTCCGGGGTGGACGAGGACGGCAACGAGGTGATCGTGCACGGGGTGGTCACCGAACCTCCCCGACCCGGGCGCTCGCCGCGCTTCTCCCTGCTCTCGGAGATCCATGACGGCACCCTCGCCGAACGCGTGCTCGTCCCCCGCGAGAACCTGGTGCCCAAGCCCCCGGAACTCTCCTTCGAGGAGGCGGCCTGCCTGCCCACCGCCTGGCTCACCGCGTACAGCATGCTGTTCGGCAAGGCGGACCCGCTCCCCGGTTCCACGGTCCTCGTCCAGGGCGCCGGGGGAGGGGTCTCGGCGGCCCTGATCGCCATGGCGGCGCAGGTCGGGCACCGTGTCTACGTCACCAGCCGGAGTGCGCGGAAGCGGGCCCGCGCCCTCGAACTGGGCGCGCACGCCGCAGTGCCCTCCGGCGAACGGCTCCCGGAACGCGTGGACGTGGTCTTCGACTCCGTGGGGCAGGCGACCTGGAAGCACTCGATCCACTCGCTCAAGCCCGGCGGGGCGATCGTCACGTGCGGTGCGACCAGCGGCGACGCCCCCTCCGCGGAGCTCACCCGGGTGTTCTTCCTCCAGTTGAGGGTGCTGGGCTCCACGATGGGCACCCGCGACGAACTGGTGGCGCTCACCCAGATGTGCGTGCGTACCGGGCTGCGCCCCGTGATCGACCGGGTCCTTCCGCTGACCGAGGCCCGGGAGGCCTTCCGGGCCCTGGAGGCCGGTGAACAGTTCGGCAAGATCGTCCTCGTGCCCTAGTGCGTGTTCCGCGGATCATTCCGGGCTCGCGACCACCAGGCTGCCTCTCGCTGCGCCGACTTCGCTCGGACAGCCAAACCCGGGCTGACCTTCGCTCCTCGTCTTGCGAGAGATTGCCTGTAGGCCGCTCGCGTCGATCGGCGCAAGCGCCGAACCAACCGAAAGCATCCACGGAACACGCCCTAGCCGGATCGGGGCCGGAACCCGCCCGAACCAAAGGGGCCTCCCGTGCGTCTACTGACTGTCCGGGGAGCGACACGGGCAGCCGGGAGGATGTCCCGGAGCGTGCCGAAGGGGCGTGAACATGTCGGGTGAAGTGGCGGCCAACACGCAGGACGCCGACAGCGGGGGCGAGAGCGCGGAGATCGCCGCCTCCTACCTGCGGGAACTACCGCAGGACTTCCAGGAGGCCGTGAACGAGGCCAAGGGTCTGCTCACACACGACCCCACCATCGGGGGCTGGGGCGGGTTCGCGGAGGACCACGAGAGCCACATGAACGAGGTCCAGCGGCACGCCGCGACCCTGGCCTCCAACGTCCGCAGCGGGGCGGGTCGGATCAGTGCCACCGACCAGTCCTCTGAGGACGGCTTCACGGGGAGCCAGGCGTCGGCCCCGATGGACGCGTCGCGGCACCTCAACCCCAACATTCGGGTGAACCGGCACCACGTCGGACCGGTCTAGGAAGATTCGGGAGTCACGGACGTGTCCTTACTGAATTACACCGAGTGCGAGTTCGACACCGCGAAGCTCACCACGGCCCGGGACGGGTTCCAGGCGCTGCACGCCAAGATCGCGGGCAGGTCCGAGGGGTACGAGTCGATCACCTCGCCGGTCGGGTCGGAGTTCAGCGACCTCGTCGACACCCAACTGAAGGGGCTCGCGACGCGGAACCAGCAGGCGTGGAGCAGCGCGCTCCTGGCCTGCCTGCACGCTTACGGTGTGCTCGACAAGGCGATCGAGGACACCGACTGGTACGAGGAGCAGATCGCCGACGTCAAGTACCGGCTCTCCTCGGCCGTGAACGCCATTCCCTCAGTGGAACAGGACAGCTACACGCGGGTCGAGTCCGTCAGGAGGACCTTCGACGCCGAGGCGCGCACCCTCTGGACGAAGTTCGAGGAACGGTGCCAGGAGACCGAGGACACGCTGAAGGACGGGCCGACGCCGCAGCGCATCCGTCAGCTCTCCGAGGGCGGCCACTTCGGCGACAACCAGCAGATCGGCTACCAGACCACGGGCGACATCAACTACTACGTCGTCGACGAGGACTTCAACACCGCCGTGCTCACGGTCCACCTGTTCGACGCGGTCTTCCACGGCCGCGACGGCAGCATCGACATGCTGAAGACGGACCCGATGACTCTCGCGCTCCTGGAGAACATGATCCTCCGGGCGGAGCAGGCCCGGGAGTCCGGCACCGAACTGAGCGCTGGGGAACTCGCCTATCTGCAGAGCGTCTATGACGTCCTCGGCCGCGACGGCAGGGGGCACGAGCCGGGGTTCCTGTGGTTCATGGGGGAGGTGGCCGACAGCGACCACATCGACGACGAGCTGCGCGCGACCATCCAGCGACGGCTGGCGGACGGCATGCTCGTGCTCTCCGACGAGGAGGTCGGCGGCGGCATGTCGCGTCTCCCCGAGGACGTGCGCCGGGCCGCCGTGGGACCGGACCGGATCGAACCCTCCCGGGAGGGGGACGACCCCGGTATCGACCTGTCGAGCTACTCCGGGTGGTCGAACGACTGGCAGGACCTGAGCGAGTTCCTGACGCACTCCGACCCCGAACTCCAGGGGGGCACGGAGTTCTCGACGAGCCTGTTGCGCACCGGCTCTGACATGCTCCTGCGCAGCACCCTCGACGGGGTTCCGCCGGTGGAGACCTTCCAGGACGTGATCGAGGTGGCCACCCGCAACAAGGAGGCCAACCACGTCATCCTCACCGGTGAGGGGTCGGACGGCAAGAAGTATCCGGTGCACGAGAACCACGAGCACCTCACCCCGGCCCGGATGGTGGAGAACCTCTACACCATTCCCTGGCCCGACGAGGGCGAGGCGGTCCGCGGGCTCACCGACTGGATCTCCGCGGACGCGGACTCCGACTCCCAGGAGGACCGCGACCGCGCCGGTAGGTCGGCGAGCGCGCTGATCGAGATCCTGACCACCACGGAGAACGAGGACGGCGACAACCCGTTCCTGGACACGGCGGTGGGCGGCAAGGACTACCAGCCCTCGGTGGCCGAGATCAACCCCGAGGTGCTCAAGAGCCTGGCGTCGGTGTACGGCGCCTATCTGGACGACATCTCCATCGACACGACCGAGCGGGGATACCGGAGGTTGGACGGGGCACGAGACGACCTGCACCTTTTCCATGAGAACGGTGACATGGCGTTGCACCTGCCCCAGGGAGACCACCAGAAGTTCCTCCAGCTCCTGCTCTCCAACGAGGAGTACTCCGCACCGATCGTCAGCCTGGTCGAACACCAGGAGCGCCGCATCCTCGGTGCCAACCTCGATCACGCCCAGGTCGGACACCAGGTTGCGGGGTCGGCCACCGCCGACCTGAGGTCCGCCATGTCCAACGCGCTCATCGCGGAGTACATGTCCCGGCACGACGACGTCGAGGAAGCCCGGGAACGGGCGGACCAGATGGTGCAGACCGGCTACAACATCCTCATCGCGAACACCGTCCAGGCGACGGGCGCCAAGTCCACCCCCGCGGGAATGGCTCTGGAGACCTTCCTCCGCGTCATGGAGCAGCCGACCAAGGACTACTTCAGCAAGCGGAACGAGGAGGACATCGACTTCACGTACATCGAGGACATGAACGACCATCTGCTGGACACTCCGGCGAACATCCGCAATCACGCCAACCTCCAGATCCTCGAAGGCATGGTGGAACGGGGCATGGTCGACATGGAGACCCTGGAGGACAAGGGGTTGCTGGTCGACGACGGTGACGGGGGCAGGCGGCTGCCCACGGCCGTGGCGGAGTGGAAGACCGGTGTCACGGGCTACACGTCGGCGATGGAGGAGATCGTTCTGGAGACCGATCCCGAGGTCGCGCGGCTCGCCACCAGTTACATCACGAGCTTCCAGGAGCGGTACGAGCAGAAGTTGGCCGACGAGTGGGAGGACTGAGCCGCTCGGCCTCCTGACGAGACGAGGGGCCCGGGACGTCCACCGTCCCGGGCCCCTCGTTCACGCTGGCGCGCGGTTACTCGTCGTCGTCCTCGTCGCGGCGGCGCTTCTTCTTGCCGTCGCGGCCCGGGCGCAGCAGCGCCTCGGCCAGGGCGAGCACGGTCTCCTCCAGCGAGGAGAACCGCTTGGTGATGTCGTCGTGCGAGTTCTCGACCGCCTCGGTGACGGTCTCCTCCAGCTCGTGGCGGTCGGGCCGCTGCTTGAGTTCGCGGATGACCGGGTCGACGGCCGAGGTGACGTGGGAGTCGATCTCGTCGAGCTTGCCGGTGTGGTCCAGCAGCGGGCGGTCGACCAGCTCGGTGAGGCGGCGGTGCAGCTCGCTGACCTCCAGGGTCTGCGGCAGCTGGTTGAGGCGCTGGTTGAGCGCCTCCAGCCGGTCGTCGATGGCCTCCATACGGCCGTCGACACCCTCGAAGTGTCCGCTGACGCCCTCGAACTGGCCCTCGACGCCGTTGACGCGGCCGTCGATCCCGTCGAGGCGGCCGTTGAGGCCGTCGATGCGCCCGTCGACGCGGTCGATCTTGCCTTCGACGCCCTCGAAGCTCCCCTCGAAGTGGCCCTCGAAGGTGTCGAACCGGTCGGTGAGGCGGCCCAGCTCGTGGTCGACCTTGCCGGTGATCTGCGACAGGTGGTTGTCGACCTTGCCGGTGAGCCCCTCGCGGTGGCGCTCCAGGCGGTCATCGAGCGCCGTCCGGTGGGAGTCGGCCTGGTCGGTGAGGGCCTCGGTGAGGCTCTGGTGCCGCTCCTCGGCCTCGATGGCGAGCCTGGCGTTGTCCTCCTGCACGAACGCGCGCAGCTCGGCGAGGTCGGCCGCGACCTTCTTGGCGTCCTCGGCGATCCGTGCCGAAAGGGCGTCGGTGCGCTGGGTGAGCGACTCGCGCAGCCCCTGGGCGGTGGTCTCGGCGTGTTCGCGGGTCTCGGTGCGGCCCAGCTCGATCTGCTCGTCGAGCTCGGACAGGCGCTGACGCAGGTGCGTGCGCACCTCGTTCAGGGACTTGTCGTGGTTCTCCCGCAGCTTGGCGAGCGAACCGGTGACGTCGGCGACGGCGGCGACGGCCTCGGCGTGGTTCTCCTCGGCCTGGGTGTTGAGGTGCCCGGCGCTCTCGGTGACCTTGCTGGTGAGCTCCTCGTGGCGCCGCAGGGAGGCGGCGGCGTGGTCCTTGAGCTCCTGGGTGAGGGCGTCGTGGCGTTCGCCGGAGGCGGTGGCCAGGGCGCCCAGCTCCTCGGCCAGGGCGGTGGTGCGCTCGCCGAGCTCACCGGTGTTCTCCTGGAGGCGGGAGAGCAGGGTCGCGTGCTGTTCGGCGGTGCGCTCCTCGACGAAGCCGCGCAGTTCGGCGGTGCGCTCCTCCAGGGCGGAGGTGAGGGTGGCGGTGACGCGCTCGTCGAGCTCGGTGGTGACCCGCTCGCCGAGGGCGGCGGTGGCGGTCTCCTGGGCCTCGCGGTGCTCGCGCACGGCGGTGGCCAGGGCCTCGTGCTGTTCCCGGCCGGTGGTCTCCAGTGCCTCGCGGTTCTCCCGGCCCGCGCTCTCCAGAGCCTCGCGGCTCTCGCGCACGGCGGTCTCGACGGCTGTGCGGCTCTGGGAGACGGCCTCGGACAGCTCCTCGCGGCTCTCGGCCAGGGTGGTGCGGACGGTGGCGGACAGTTCCTCGTGGCGTTCGCCCAGGGTGGTGTCCAGGGCGGTCAGGGCGGCCTCGATGGCCTCGGTCCGGGTGCCCAGTTCGGTCAGGGCCTTGTCGAGGGAGTCCAGGCGGGTGCTCATGGTCTCGCCCAGCTCGGTGACGCGCTCGCCGACCTCGGTGACCTGCTCGGCGGTCCGGTTGCCGGTCTCGCCCATGCGCTGGAGCCGGGTGAGGGCGGTGTCGAGGTGACCGGCCACGCGCTGGGTGTCGGCCCGCAGGGTCGACATCTCCGACAGCGGCTTGACCTGCCTGCCGACCACCTCTATGTGCTCGGCGAGCGCCTCGGCCCACTCCGGCGGGCGGGCCAGGAAGTCGTCGATCCGACCGTCGACGGCGGTGATCGCCTCGGCGAGCGCGGTGAGTTCGCGTTCGCGCAGCTCGCGGAGCAGCCACTCCATGCCCTCGAGGCGCTGGCGCATCTCCTCGCTGACCGCACCCTGCGACTTCTGCTCGGAGACGTGCTCCTGGGCGGCCTGGGAGAGCAGGTCACGCATCCGGTCGGAGACTCCGGCCTGACCTCCTCCGTTGAGGAAGTTGTGATTGGTCTGTTCCACCGAGGTGCTCCTTATGGTTCTGGCGCTCCCGCCCGCTGTCGCCGCACGGTGGTCGCGCGGACGGGTTCCCGATGGTCCCCGGGTGGGCGTGGCCCCGCACGATGTGCGTCCCAATGTGACGGAAACGTGACTGTGCGTGCGTGTGGAGGGCGCGGTTCGAGCGCCGACCGAACCGCTGGGCGGATCGAACGGACACGGCCTTCCGGGTGAACCCATGAGAAGGGAAAGGAATCTGCGGCGCCAGTTTAACGACATCGCCCCGCTCGACCCCAGGGGTCGGCGAAAGATATGGGTGTGGAAGATAACGATATGGTCCGTGCGCCCCGTGCCGATGTGATCCGGCCCGCATCGGGCTCGGGGTGGAGTCGGAGGCCTTCCGGAGCCCCTACGCCGCCTCGGTTTCGCGGCACAGCAGGTAGAACGGTTTCTCTCCGATTCGGGTGAGCGCCACCGTCACGGATTCCGGCCCGGAGGCACGCAGGTCGCGCCGGAGTTTCTCGGTGTCCACCGCCGAACCGCGTTTCTTGATCGTTACCGTTCCGGCCTTGTGCGCACGGACCGAGGAACGCAGCCGTTTCAAGGAGAACGGCGCGAACTCCAGTACCTCCAGGACCCGCCACAGAGGTGAGCGCTCGGCACGGTCCGAGGTGAAGTAGGCGATCCGCTCGTCCAGCAGGGCGCCGTCCACCCGAGCCGCCGCCTCCGCCACCAGGTGCGAGCGGACCACCGCCGGGTCGGGGTCGTACAGGTAGCGCCGGGCCGGGGCGACCGGCGCCGGGCCCAGGCCGGGCACCTCGTCCAGGTGCGCCGACGCGCCCTCGCTGGCCAGCAGGCCCTCCCGCTCGTGCAGGACGGTCGCGCGCCGCCGGGGGGCGCCGTGGCCCGCGCTCGGGCCGGGGCCGCCGCCGGAGCCCTTGCCCGCTCCCGGTCCCGGGGCCTGGTCGAAGCCCAGGCCACCGAACCACAGCGCGGTCTCCTTCAGTTCGCCGTCGACCGAGATCCACTCGGCCGAGGCGGCGGGGGAGAGGACCTCGTGCGGGATGCCCGGCGCGGCCTTGAGACAGGCGGCCTCCGCGCCCTCGGCCAGCCGGGTGGCCACGTCCCACGGCGGCGAGTAGGCGGACGGGTCGAACACCCGGCCGCGCCCGCCGCGCCGGGCGGGGTCGCAGAACAGCAGGGGGTGGTCGCCGGGGGCCACCGCGTTCACGTCGCCCTCGCGGACCCGCGCGTACTCCGCGAGCCCCAGCGCCTCGATGTTGGCGCGGGCCACCGCCACCGTCAGGGGGTCGGCGTCCACGCCCTCGACCGGCACACCGCGCGCGGCCAGGGCGAGCAGGTCCGCGCCGATCCCGCAGCACAGGTCGCCCGCGAACGCGCCCCGGGCCACCGCGTCGGGCAGGTGGCGGGCGGTGCGCTCCGCGCGGTACGCGGCCACCGTCCGCCGGGTGGACTGCTCCAGCCCGTTCGGGGTGAAGAACATGCGTGCGGCGTTCTCCCCGAACTTGGCCCGGCCGCGACCGCGCAGGCTCACCTGGGTCATCACCGCGTTGACCAGCTCGGACACCGGGATGTCGGGGGCCAGTGCGGCGACCCTGGGGTCGGCTCGCAGCCGGGAGGCGGCCGCCAGGGGGTCGCGGGCCACGGTCTCGGGGTCCGCCTCGCGCAGGATCTCCCGGCCCTCGTGGGTGAGCAGCGCCGAGAACGCCGGAACGCGCATGGAACCTCCTGCTGTGGGCACGACGGTGGGGTGGGTCGGCCCCTCGGTCCGGTGTCCCACCACATTTCCATTCTGGCACTCTCGGGGGTAGAGTGCTAAACGCGACGAGGCCGGTCTGGCACCCGCGACGACAGGCCGCCGCGGTCGCCCCTTTTACGTGGTTGGTCCGTGCCCACGCGCGGGCCGACATCAGTGACACCGAGACTTTGAAGGGGGAGGTCACACCGTGTCGACCGCCACCAAGACCGTGCTGAAGCCGCTTGAGGACCGCGTCGTGGTCAAGACCCTGGAGGCCGAGCAGACCACCGCGTCTGGCCTGGTCATCCCGGACACCGCCAAGGAGAAGCCCCAGGAGGGCGAGATCCTGGCCGTGGGTCCCGGTCGCCTCGACGACAACGGCAAGCGCGTCGCCCTCGACGTGAACGTCGGCGACGTCGTCCTCTACAGCAAGTACGGCGGCACCGAGGTCAAGTACGACGGCCAGGAGTACCTGGTTCTCTCCGCCCGCGACCTCCTCGCGGTCGTCGAGAAGTAGCTCTCGGCTCAGAGCCTTCGACATCCCGCACCGGTCGGCCTCGCGGCCGGGCGGTGCGGGATGTTCTCTTTCGACCCGAACCGCTAGAGGAAGTACTGACACATGCCGAAGATCCTGGAGTTCGAGGACGACGCCCGCCGCGCCCTCGAACGGGGCGTTGACCGCCTCGCCAACGCCGTCAAGGTGACGCTCGGCCCGCGCGGCCGCAACGTCGTCATCGACAAGAAGTTCGGCGCCCCCACCATCACGAACGACGGCGTGACCGTCGCCCGTGAGATCGAGCTGGACGAGCCCTACGAGAACCTGGGCGCGCAGCTGGTCAAGGAGGTCGCCACCAAGACCAACGACGCCGCGGGTGACGGCACCACCACCGCCACCGTGCTGGCGCAGGCGCTGGTCCGCGAGGGCCTGCGCAGCGTCGCCGCCGGCGCCTCCCCGATGTCCCTCAAGAAGGGCATCGACGCCGCGGCCGCCCGGGTCTCCGAGATCCTGCTCGACCGCGCCGTGCCGATCAAGGAGCGCGCCGACATCGCCTACGTGGCGACCAACTCGGCGCAGGACGCCCAGATCGGCGACCTCATCGCCGAGGCCTTCGACAAGGTCGGTAAGGACGGCGTCATCACGGTGGAGGAGTCCCCGACCTTCGGTCTGGAGCTCGACTTCACCGAGGGCCTCCAGTTCGACAAGGGTTACATCTCGCCCTACTTCGTCACCGACGGCGACCGTCAGGAGGCCGTCCTGGAGGACGCGCAGATCCTGATCAGCCAGGGCAAGATCGGCAACCTCAACGAGCTGCTGCCGCTCCTCGAGCAGGTCGTGCAGAGCAAGAAGCCGCTGCTGATCATCGCCGAGGACGTCGAGGGCGACGCCCTGGGCGCCCTGGTGCTCAACCGTATGCGCGGCACCCTCAACGTCGCCGCGGTCAAGGCGCCCGGCTTCGGCGAGCGCCGCAAGGCCATGCTCCAGGACATCGCCGTCCTCACCGGCGGCCAGGTCATCTCCGAGGAGGTCGGCCTGACCCTGGAGAACGCGGACCTGTCCGTGCTGGGTTCGGCCCGCCGCATCACCATCACCAAGGACACCACCACCGTCGTCGACGGTGGCGGCCAGCAGTCCGAGGTGGAGGACCGCGTTCGCCAGATCCGCAAGGAGATCGAGGCGAGCGACTCCGACTGGGACCGCGAGAAGCTCCAGGAGCGCCTGGCCAAGCTCGCGGGCGGCGTGTCGGTGCTGAGCGTCGGCGCGGCCACCGAGGTGGAGCTCAAGGAGAAGAAGCACCGCCTCGAGGACGCCATCTCGGCGACCCGCGCGGCCATCGAGGAGGGCATCGTCGCCGGTGGCGGCGCCTCCCTGGTGCACGCCTCCACCGCCCTGGACGACCTCGGCCTGACCGGTGACGAGGCCACGGGTGCGGCGATCGTGCGCCGCGCGCTGGTCGAGCCCGCCCGGTGGATCGCGGAGAACGCGGGCGCCGAGGGCTACGTGGTCACCCACCGCGTCTCCGAGATGGAGGTCGGCCACGGCTACAACGCCGCGACCGGCACCTACGGCGACCTGACCGCCGAGGGCATCCTCGACCCGGTCAAGGTCTCCCGCTCGGCCGTCCAGAACGCCGCCTCCATCGCGGGCATGCTGCTGACCACCGAGGTGCTGGTTGCGGACAAGCCCGAGGAGGACGAGGACGACGGTCACGGCCACGCCCACTAGGACGGTGGCCGGTGTCCGGTAGGACCCGGTTCGGGGGTGGGGCGATCCGTCGCTCCACCCCCGCCCTTTACCACGGGAGAGCCGATTCACACCCGTAACTTCGTACCGTTTTCGGGCTATTTTCCCAGAATGTGACCATTCTGTAGTTGCTGATTGGAGTGGTTGAGTCCCCAACTGCGGGCATCATTCCTAACGTGACGGATGCAGGCGCCCGGTTGGGCGTTACCGCGCAGCGGCCAGGTACGCCCGGAGGGCGCGAGGAGGCGGACCCCGCTCCACGTGACGCGGGGTTGAACCGTCTGGGATCACTCGCCGTCCAGGGCGACGACCGAGCCCTGGACTCCTTGTTGCGCGAGGTCAGACCCATGGTGGTGCGGTACTGCCGTACCCGGTTGGCCCGGGTCTCGGGGCTCGCGCACTACTCGGACGACGTGGCCCAGGAAGTGTGCATCGCCCTGCTCACGGCCATCCCCCGCTACCAGGACCGGGGGCGGCCCTTCGCCTCCTTCGTGTTCGGCATCGCCGCGCACAAGGTCGCCGACACGCTGCGGGTGGCCGGGCGGGTGGAGACGGTGCCGACCGACGCCGTCCCCGAACAGCCCGACGACGGCCCCGGGCCGGAGGAGTCGGCGGTGCGCGTCTCGGAGGCCCAGCGGGCGCGGGCGCTCCTCGACGAACTGCCCGAACACCAGCGCACGCTGCTGGTGATGCGGGTGATCACAGGACTTACAGCAGACGAGACGGGACATCTCCTTGGCATGTCGGCAGGTGCGGTACGGGTTGCCCAGCACCGAGCTATTGCTCGGCTTCGGAAGATGGCCCTGGCGAACCGCGTCCTCCCCTGAACACCGCCGTGCCGCCCGCCCCGGTCGGCGCCGCTGCCCGGAACGGCCCAGGCCGCGCGGGTACTGCCTCTACCCCCGTTGAGGGCGCCGGGGTCGTTCCCGACACCGTGCGGAACGGCCCTCGCAGCGGTTAGCCGTCGCTCTTGAGGGTCTTCATGGTCAGGTGGGACTCCACTCTCAGTACGGCTGGATGCCCCATCAGCCTGCTGGTGAGGAAGGCCTCGTAGGCGACGTGGTCGGCGACCCTCACCCGGAGGAAGTAGTCGGGGCGGCCGTACATCCGGCGGAACTCCACGATCTCCTCGTAGGCCGCGACGGTCTCCTCGAACTCCTGGACGGTCGCACTGTCCTGGGCGTAGATCTCCACGTCGAGGAGCACCTCCAGCCCCCGGCCCAGCTGCTCGGAGTCCACCACGGCCCGGTACCCCGTGATGACCCCCGACTCCTCAAGCCGCTTGACCCGGCGCAGGCAGGGAGGCGGGGTCAGCCCCACCCGACGCGCCAACTCGACGTTGGACAACCGGCCGTCCTGGCGCAGTTGGAACAGGATTTCACGATCGACCTCATCGAGTGTATGTTCGTTGCTCATTCAGCCATTATAGGGCTCAAGTACGAAACCATATAAGGCGCGAACTTTCCTAGAATGTCCTCATGCCTGGGAAATCCGACCTGCGGTCGGCCTTCGTCGACTCCGCGCCGGTGGGCCTGGGGCTCGTCCCGCTCGGTCTGGCGTTCGGAGTGCTCGTGGTCCAAGCGGGCCTGGACTGGTGGTGGGCCGGGCTGTCGGCCGCGCTCGTCTACGCGGGATCGTTCGAGTTCCTGCTGATCGGCATGGTCACCGCCGCCGCCCCGCTGACCGCGATCGCCGCGGCCGCGTTCATGGTCAACTTCCGCCACGTCTTCTACGCCCTGTCGTTCCCCCTGGACCGGATCAGGGGGCGCGCGGGCAGGGCCTACGCCACCTTCGCGCTCACCGACGAGGCCTACGCCCTGACCGCTTCTGAGCGCTCCCGCGCCTGGTCCGGTCGGCGCGTCCTCTACTCACAGCTGTTCATGCACCTGTACTGGGCCGGGAGCGCGACCGTCGGAGCCCTGCTCGGCGGCCTCATTCCCGAGGGCGTCCACGGGTTGGACTTCGCCCTCACCGCCCTGTTCACCGTGCTGGCCCTGGACGCGCTGCGCGACCTCAGGGGCGAGGTGTCCACCCCGGTGCTCGCGTTGGCGAGTGCCCTGGTCGCGCGGGTCCTCTTCCCCGACCAGATGCTCCTCGTCGCCTTCTCCCTGTTCACGGCCGGTCTGCTCGCTCACCGGCTCGTACGCCGAAGGAAGCCCGCTCATGTCTGACACCCACTACGCCGTGGCCGCCGTCCTGGTCACGGCGGTCATCACCTGGACTCTGCGGGCGGCGCCCTTCGCCGCCCTGGCACCGCTGCGCGCCAGTGAGACCATGGGCCACCTCAGCGCCCGCATGCCCGCCGGGGTCATGGTGATCCTGGTCGTGTACTGCCTGAGCGACCTGCCCCTGCCGCAACCGCAGTCCCTGGTGCCGCTGGCCGCCCTGGCCGTCACGGTCGGCCTGCACCTGTGGCGCCGCGACGCCCTGCTGAGCATTCTGGGCGGCACGGCCGTCCACGTGGTGCTGGCCAGCACCCTCGTGCCCCAGTGACTCCGTCACCGCCCCCGTGCCCTCCGGTCCGACCAGCAAACCCGGCCCGTGGCGGTGGCCGATTCGTGACCGAGGTGACCGGGCGAACATCCCATTCCACCGGGGCGGCACCCGACGACAACCTAGGATGAGACGACACGCGGGGGCGATCCGCGCAGGTGCCGGGAACAGCGGAGGTTGTGTCATGAGCCAGGATCACAGCGACTACGGGAACAAGCTCCTCCCGCCGGGGCTGACCTACGACGACGTCCTGCTGGTACCGGCCTACTCGGACCTCCAGCCCGGCGAGGTCGACACCGCCACGAAGCTCTCCCGCAACATCACCCTCAGCATTCCGCTGCTGTCCGCCGCCATGGACACCGTCACCGAGGCCCGCATGGCCGTCGCGATGGCCCGCCAGGGCGGCGCGGGCGTCCTGCACCGCAACCTCTCCGCCGAGGACCAGGCCGCCCAGGTCGACCTGGTGAAGCGCTCCGAAGCGGGCATGGTCACCGACCCCGTCACCTGTCACCCGGAGGACGACCTCGCCGAGGTCGAGCGCCTGTGCGCCCACTACCGCATCTCCGGCGTCCCGGTCACCGACGCGCAGGGCTCCCTGGTCGGCATCGTCACCAATCGCGACATGCGCTTCGAGGACGACCGTTCCCGGCTCGTCCGCGACGTCATGACCACCGAGAACCTGGTCACCGCCCCCGTCGGCGTCAGCCGCGAACAGGCCTTCGAGCTCCTCCGCAAGCACAAGGTCGAGAAGCTCCCCCTGGTCGACGCCCAGAACCGCCTGCGCGGCCTCATCACCGTCAAGGACTTCATCAAGAGCGAGCAGTTCCCCAACGCCACCAAGGACTCCGACGGCCGCCTCGTGGTCGGCGGCGCGGTGGGCGTGGGCGCCGAGGCCGAGGAGCGCGCCAAGCTGCTCATCGACGCCGGGGTCGACTTCGTCGTCGTCGACACCGCGCACGGCCACTCCGCCGGGCTCGCCGACATGGTCTCCAAGCTCAAGGCCAACTCCCGCGCCGACGTCGTGGCGGGCAACGTCGCCACCCGCGCCGGAGCCCAGCTGCTCATCGACGCCGGAGCCGACGCCGTCAAGGTGGGCGTGGGCCCCGGCTCCATCTGCACGACCCGCGTCGTCGCCGGTGTCGGCGCCCCGCAGCTCACCGCCGTCCTGGAGGCGGGCCTGGCCTGCGGCCCCGCCAACGTCCCGCTCATCGCCGACGGCGGCCTCCAGTACTCCGGCGAGATCGCCAAGGCCATCGTCGCCGGAGCCAGCACCGTCATGCTCGGCAGCCTCCTCGCGGGCGTCGAGGAGAGCCCCGGCGAACTCATCTTCATCAACGGCAAGCAGTTCAAGGCCTACCGGGGCATGGGCTCCCTGGGCGCCATGCGCGGCCGCTCCTTCTCCAAGGACCGCTACGCCCAGGCCGACGTCGCCTCCGAGGACAAGCTCGTCCCCGAGGGCATCGAGGGCCAGGTGCCGTTCCGCGGCCCCCTCGCCGCCGTCGCCCACCAACTCGTCGGCGGCCTCCACCAGTCCATGTGGTACGCGGGCACCCGTACCGTGCCCGAGCTGCGCGAGCGCGGCCAGCTCATGCGCATCACCAGCGCCGGGCTGCGCGAGAGCCACCCGCACGACATCAAGATGACCGTGGAAGCGCCGAACTACAACGCGCGCTAGCCGACGCGGGGACGGGGCCGCCGAGGCCCCGACCGCGGCCGGATAGACTCGCGTCCGCGGTCACGCGACGGTCGACCGACCGGCGCCGCACGTCAGAGGGGAATCGAACAGTTGGCTCAGGTGGAGATCGGGCTGGGCAAGAACGGGCGTCGCGCCTACGAGCTCGACGAGATCGGGATCGTCCCCGCGCGCCGGACCCGCGACCCGGAGGAGGTGTCGATCGCCTGGCAGATCGACGCCTACCGGTTCGAGACGCCCCTGGTCGTCAGCCCCATGGACAGCGTCGCCTCGCCCAAGACGGTCGTCGCCGTCGGTGAACAGGGCGGCCTCGGCGTCCTGGACCTCGAAGGCCTCTGGACCCGCTACGACGACCCGGAGCCCCTGCTCCAGGAGATCCGCGAGCTCGACGACGTCGCCGCGACCAAGCGCCTCCAGGAGATCTACGCGGCCCCGATCCAGGAGGAGCTGATCGGCCGCCGCATCGAGGAGATCCGCGACGCGGGCCTGGTCACCGCCGCCCGGCTCTCGCCGCAGCGCACCGCCCAGTACCACAAGGCCGTCGTGGACGCCGGGGTCGACATCTTCGTGATCCGCGGCACCACCGTCTCGGCGGAGCACGTCTCGGGTCGCGCCGAACCGCTCAACCTCAAGCAGTTCATCTACGAACTCGACGTTCCCGTCGTGGTCGGCGGCTGCGCCACCTACACCGCCGCCCTGCACCTGATGCGCACCGGCGCCGCCGGCGTGCTCGTGGGCTTCGGCGGCGGCTCCGGCCACACCACCCGCTCCGTGCTGGGCGTGGCGGTCCCCATGGCCAGCGCGATCGGCGACGTCGCCGCGGCCCGCCGCGACTACCTCGACGAGTCCGGCGGCCGCTACGTGCACGTCATCGCCGACGGCGGCATGACCGGCAGTGGCGACATCGCCAAGGCCCTGGCCTGCGGAGCCGACGCCGTCATGGTCGGCTCGCCGCTGGCCCGCGCCACCGAGGCGCCCGGCGGCGGCTACCACTGGGGCAGCGAGGCGCACCACAACGAGCTGCCGCGCGGCGAGCGGGTCGAGGTGGGCACCATCGGCGACCTCGAGTCGATCCTGCACGGCCCGGCCTCCACCAGCGACGGCTCCATGAACCTCATGGGCGCGCTGCGCCGGACCATGGCCACCTCGGGTTACACCGACCTCAAGGAGTTCCAGCGGGTCGAGGTCGTGGTGAACCCGCACCGGTAGGGGCCTTCGAGGGGGAGACCCCGCAGGTCGGAAACGACGCGAGAACACGGTGGGGCGTCCCGGGAGACCGGGGCGCCCCACGCGTCGTCCCAGGGGGGTGCGACGCGGGGGCGCCGGTGTGCCACTATGGGGCGTGTTTTTGACTCTCGTGATCCGATGGTGACTTTCTCTTGGAGGACCGCATGACCGACAGTGAGTCCGGTGCCCCCGAGGCCACCGGTTCCTCCGAGGGGTCGCTCGCTCCTGAGGAGCCCCGCGCAGCCGGACACCGCCGTGGCCGACGCGGCGACCGCCGGGCCCGCAAGGAGCGCGGCCGCCGACGCGGGCCGGCCATCGCGGTCAGCCTGACCCTGGTGGTGTGTCTACTGGTCACGGCGGGCGTCGTGGTGCTGGTCGGCAGGGTCACCAGCGCCCTGAACGACTGGGAGGCCCCTGCCGCCGACGCCACCCCCGAGGTCGGCACCATCGAGACCCCTCCGCACGACCAGCTCACCGGACCCCCCTCCCAGAGCGGGGTCACCGCCCGCGAGGACGAGGGGACCACCGGGGAGGCGGTCGCGGGAGCGGACGAGCGGTCCGGGCCCGCCGGTCCGCCCCGCCCGAGTGAGGCCTGGCTCGACGAGGTCTCGGCCAGCACCGGGGTGCCGCGCCGTGCCCTGGAGGGGTACGCGAGCGCACAGCTCGTGATCGAGGCCGACCAGGCGTCGTGCCAGCTGTCCTGGCCCACCCTGGCGGGCATCGGCTACGTGGAGTCGCGCCACGGCACCTACGCGGGCGGCGAGCTCGGGCCCGACGGCAACACCACCGTGGACGTGATCGGCATCCCGCTCGACGGGACCAACAACACGCAGGCCATCCCGGACACCGACGGCGGTGTGCTGGACGGCGACACCGAGTGGGACCGGGCGATCGGCCCCATGCAGTTCATCCCCAGCACCTGGGAGCGGTGGGGCGAGTCGCTGGAGGGCGGCACCCCCGACCCGCACAACATCGACGACGCCGCCCTGAGCGCGGGCCGCTACCTGTGCGCCGGGGGCCGCGACCTCACCTCCGCGCACGACTGGGAGTCGGCGATCCTGGAGTACAACCGCTCCTCCGCCTACGTGAGCGACGTCCTGGCGTACGCGCACGCCTACGCCGACGCCGCCGCCTGAGCCGACCGGCGCGTCCGCCCCGCCCGACCCGTCGCCGGGCCCGGGGCGTCGCGGGGCCCGGGGCGTGCGGGCCCGCCCGGGTAAAGCGCCGGTACGGGGTGTGGCAACGCACAGCCCCGGTGCCCTCCGGTTAGCCTGAGGCCCCACCACTCCGGGTATGCGCCTTGGTGGGACACCGATCGAAAGGGAGGACCATCCATGGCGACCACCTGGTTGGGGCCGAAGGGGCGCGCCGAGGCGCTCGCGTCGATGACCGACGAGGAGCTGGACGTCCTCGTCGTGGGCGGCGGGATCGTCGGCGCGGGCATCGCGCTGGACGCGGTCTCGCGCGGGCTCTCCACCGGCCTGATCGAGGCGCGGGACTTCGCCTCCGGGACCTCCAGCAGATCCAGCAAGCTCATCCACGGCGGCCTTCGCTACCTCGAACAGCTCGACTTCGAACTGGTCCGCGAGGCCCTGCACGAGCGCGGTCTCCTGCTCACCACCATCGCACCGCACCTGGTGCGCCCGGTGCCGTTCCTCTTCCCGTTCCAACACCACTGGGAACGCTTCTACATCGGCGCGGGCGTCACCCTCTACGACACCCTCGCCCTCACCTCGCGCAACAACCGGGGGCTCCCCTCCCACCGGCACCTCACCAGGTCCGGCGCGCTCCGGGTCTTCCCGGCCCTCAAACGCGGCGCCCTGGCCGGGGCGGTCCAGTACTGGGACTGCCAGGTCGACGACGCGCGCTTCGTCACCACCGTCCTGCGCACCGCCGCCGGGCTCGGAGCCAGCATCGCCTCCCGGGTCCAGGCGGTCGAGTTCCTGCGCGAGGGCGAACACGTCGTCGGCGCGACCGCCGCCGACCTGGAGACCGGCGAGAAGAAGCAGATCCGCGCCCGTCAGGTGGTCAACGCCGCCGGAGTGTGGACCGACGACATCCAGGAGATGGTCGGCGGCCGCGGGCAGATCCACGTGAGTGCCTCCAAGGGCGTCCACCTGGTCGTGCCCCGGGACCGCATCCAGGCCTCCTCGGGGATGATCCTCCAGACGGAGAAGAGCGTGCTCTTCGTGATCCCGTGGGGCCGCCACTGGATCATCGGCACCACCGACACCCCCTGGGACCTGGACAAGGAGAACCCGGCGGCGTCGCGCGCCGACATCGACTACGTCCTGGACCACGTGAACCAGGTGCTGCGCACTCCGCTGGGCCGCGACGACGTGGAGGGCGTCTACGCCGGTCTGCGCCCGCTGCTCTCGGGCGAGTCGGAGGAGACCTCCAAACTCTCCCGCGAGCACACCGTGGCGCACCCGGTGCCCGGGCTCGTCCTCATCGCGGGCGGCAAGTACACCACCTACCGGGTGATGGCCAAGGACGCGGTGGACGCGGTCGCCCACGGTCTGGGCGGCGCGGTTCCGGAGTCGGTCACGGACAAGCTCCCGCTGGTCGGCGCGGACGGCTACGCGGCCCTGTACAACCAGCGGCACCGGCTGGCCCGTGACTCCGGGCTGCACGTCTCCCGGGTCTCGCACCTGCTGCGCCGGTACGGCTCCGGCGTGCACGACGTCCTCGACCTCATCCGCGAGCGGCCCGACCTGCGCGAACCGCTCAAGGGCGGTGAGGACTACCTGCGGGCCGAGGTCGTCTACGCGGTGGAGGCCGAGGGCGCCCGCCACCTGGAGGACGTCCTGTCCCGCCGGACCCGCATCTCCTTCGAGACCTGGGACCGGGGCATCGCCGCCGCCGAAGCCGCCGCCGAGCTCATGGCCGAACCGCTCGGGTGGACCAAGGAGCAGGTCGAGCGCGAGGTCGAGTACTACCGCAAGGGCATCGAGGCCGAACGCGCCGCCCAGGAACAGGACACCGACCAGGAGGCCGACGCCGTCCAGCACGGCGCCCCGGAGATCGTCCCCGACGTCCGCGTGGGGAAGCAGAAGAGGCGCTCCTGACGGGCGTCCCGGGGGCGCGCCCGGGGCTGGGTACACGTCGGCCGGTGCGTATTGTTGCTGATCACTGATCCGGCCGTTGTGGCTTGTGGCACACCGTGGGGTTAGGGTGCGTGGAGTCACACCCACCGCTCCCGCCCCCCGAAGGACCGCCGCCCATGATCAAGGTGCTGCTCGTAGAGGACGACGTCCGTCTCGCCGACGCCCTCGCCGGGGCGCTGGAGGCGTACGGCTACGAGGTCGACCAGGCGAGGACCGCGGGGGGCGCGCTGGCCGCGCCCCCCGCCGACATCGTCCTGCTGGACCTCGGCCTGCCCGACATGGACGGCGTGGAGCTGTGCCAGCGCATACGCGAGCGGCCCGACTCCGCCGACACCGCGATCATCATGGTCACCGCCCGGCGCCAGCAGCGCGAACGCATCCTGGGGCTGCGCTCGGGGGCCGACGACTACGTGGTCAAGCCCCTGGCCATCGAGGAGCTGTGCGCCCGCATGGAGGCGGTCCTGCGCCGCACCGGCGGCCGGGTGGGCACCGTCCTGGAGTCCGGGCCGCTGCGGGTCGACCTGTCCACGCGCTCCGTCGTGTGCTCGGGCCGCCCCGTGGAGCTCACCCGCAAGGAGTTCGACCTGCTCGTGGTCCTGCTCAGGGAGGCGGGCGGGGTGGTCTCCCGCGAACACCTCCTGCTCCGGGTCTGGCAGACCGCCTGGCCGGGCACCCTGCGCACCCTGGAGGTCCACATCGGGACCCTGCGCTCGAAACTGGGGTCACCGGGACTCATCCGCACCGTGCGCGGGGTCGGGTACCGACTGGGCACCGCCGACACCACGGCGGCCGGGGCCACCGCGGCCCCGGCCACCCGGTGAGGGCCGCGGCCTGGCGCGGGACGGACCCGTCCGGTACGGAGGTCCCGCGCGCGGAAGAGGGGCGCTGATGCATCGGCGCGTGGTCATCGTGTACGTGTCCCTGCTCGTCGCCGCCTGTCTGGCGCTGGCCTTCCCCCTCTGCGGGAGCATCGCCGCCCGGGGCACCTCCGACATGGCCCTGGACCGGATCAACGACACCGCCCGGTTCGCGGGCCTCGCCGAGCCGGGTGTGCTGTCCGGTGCGGAGGGGGCGCTGTCCGGCCTGGTCAGCGAGTTGTCCGTCTACGAGCAGGTGTACGGGATCTCCGCCGTGGTGGTGGACCGCGACGGGACGGTCGTGGCCGCCTCACGGCCCGGACTCACCCTCGCCGACCTCGACCCCCAGGGGTGGCCCGACAGCGACGAACCGCTGCCCGGCCCCGTGCGCAGCGCGCTGGCGGGCAACCGCACGGGTGTGGACGGGGTGGTGTGGCCGTGGCAGAGCGGCCCCCTCGTCGTCGCCGAACCCATCGGCACCTCGGGCGAGGTGGTCGGCGCCGCCGTCACCGCGTCGCCCACCGGGGCGCTGCGCCGCGCGACCCTCGGCCAGTGGTTCCTGGCCTGGATGGTGGTGACCGCCCTGATGGTGGCGGGCATCGCCGTCGCAGGTCCGCTCACCCGGTGGATTCTCCGCCCCATCGCCGACCTGGACCAGGCCACCCGGGCGGTGAGCGGCGGCAGCCTGGACACCCGGGTCCGCACGGCCGCGGGCCCCGAGGAACTGCGCAGGTTGGGGGAGTCCTTCAACCAGATGGCCGACACCATCACGTCCATGCTGGAGAGCCAGCGCACCTTCGTCGCCTACGCCGGACACCAGGTGCGCAACCCCCTGGCGGCGCTGCGGCTGCGGGTCGGCGGGCTGGCCCGGCACCTGGGCGACGAGGGCCTGCGCGAGCACGGGCTGGCACTGGACGAGGTCGACCGGCTCACCCGTATCTGCGACAGCCTGCTCACCCTGGCGCAGGCCGAGGACGCCGAACACTCCACGGTGTGGGAGGACGCCCGCGACGTCGCGGAACAGCGGGTGGGCGCGTGGGGGCCCATCGCCGAACGCGCGGGCGCCGTCCTGGAGTGCGCGGGCGCGGAGACCGCCGTGGTGCGGTGCGTGGAGGGAACCCTGGACCAGGCCCTGGACGCGCTCATCGACAACGCGCTGAAGTTCGGCGGTCCGGGGGTGCGCATCACCGTGCGGGTGGGCGAACCCGAGGGGGTGGGGGACGACGCCCGCCTGGACGTGCACGTGCTCGACGACGGTCCGGGCCTGCCCGACGACCAGCTGGCCCAGGCCACCCGGCCGTTCTGGCGGGACGGCGGCGGGGGAGGCTCGGGCCTCGGGCTGTCCATCGTGGTGACCCTGCTGGAACTCCAGGGGGCGAGCCTGTCCCTCACCCCGCGTGAGCCGAGCGGTATCGACGCGCGCCTGCGGTTGCGCCCGAACGGGCCCGTGTGAGAACGGAAGGAGCGCACGGGCGGTTCCGTCCGTCCGGCGCGCCCCGTCAGACGGAGGTCGGGGTCCCGGAAGCGGGCGAGGGGCGGTCATTGGCGTACTTCACCGACTGGTAGTAGCTGACCGCGCCCGGATGCAGCGGCACCGGAAGCGTCGAGATCGCCGACCTCGGGTGCAGGTGCAGGGCCACCGGGTGGATCTCCACCAGGTCGGCCTGGAACTCGAAGAGCAGGCGGGTGAACTCCTCGGCCTGCGCGTCGGGCATGGCGGAGTTCACCACGAGCAGGCTCGGCACCCCGATCGTGCGCACCGCCGGAACGTTCGCGTAGGTTCCGGCGGGTACCGGCAGCTCCGTGAAGTACTCCCCATACTGCTCGGTCAGGGCCGGGACGTGGCTCGACAGGTCCAGCAGACGGATCGGCGTCCGCTCGGCGAGGTCGCCCACCGCCTGGGTCGGCAGCCCCCCGGACCAGAAGAACGCGTCCACGCGCCCCTCCTCCAGGGCCCGCACCGACTCGCCGATGGACAGCTGGAGCCGCACCACCCCCTCGCCGGGGGCGGGCCCCCTCCCGTCGGGGGCCACAGCCAGGCCGGAGAGCGCCAGGAGCCGTTCGGCCATCATCTCGGTGCCCGACCCGGCCGACCCCACCGAGACCGTGCCCCCGGCCAGGTCGGCCACCTCCTGCACGGGAGAGTCCGCCCGCACCACCACGTGCGTGTGGTTGTCGTACAGGCGGGCGACCGCGGAGATCGGGAGGGGGCCCTCGAAGGGCGCGCCGCCGCTCACGGCCAGGGCCGCCACGTCGGCGAGGGTGAAGGCCGCGTCCAGGGTCCCGTCCGCGACCAGCAGGTTGTTCTCCACGCTCGCGGCGGTGGTCAGCGCCGTGATCCAGGTGTCCTGGCGGGCCTCGGTGACCTGGGCGAGGCCGCTCCCGTACACGTGGTAGACGCCGCCCGTCCCGCCGGTGCCGACGGACAGCCGAAGCGGAGCCGTGTACGGGGGAGACCCCCACGTGAGCACCACGACCGCCAGGACGCACACGGCGAGCGGCCTGGTGAGGCTCCAGAGGCGATGGGGGAGGGAGGACGCCATGGCCGAACGATACCAACGAGAGCGAAAGCTCAGAAGAGCCTCAAATCCCCCTCCCGGACCTGCGGGTTTCGGCGAGATGACGGTTACGTTGCTCGCGGTGGCCGGACGGGTGTCGCGACGGCGTCCACAGGCCCCGGCACCTGGATCGATCGCACGATCCGGGACCGGAGGGAGGGCACCCCGACGCCCCCGCCAACCCCAGCACGACGTTCCCCCGAGAGGACCCCACCACCATGCGACGCTCCAAGCTCTCCCTGGCCGCCATCCCCGCCAGCGTGCTCATGCTGGCCGCCTGCTCCCAGCCCGCCGAGCAGGCCGCGGAGGACGTCGAGGTCGGCGGTGCCGACGTCCAGAGCAACCTCAGCATCGTCACGGGCGGCACGACCGGTGTGTACTACCCGATCGGCGGCGCGCTGAGCGGCATCATCGGCGACAACCTGGAGGGCCAGTCGGCGTCCGTCGAGGCCACCGGCGCCTCGGTGGAGAACATCCGCCTGCTCGGCTCGGGCGAGAGCCACCTGGCCATCGTCCAGGGCGACGCCGCCGACCAGGCCTTCACCGGCACCGGCGACTTCGAGGGCGGCGCCGTCGAGACCTACTCGCTCGCGGTCCTGTACCCCAACGTCTTCCACGCGGTGACGCTCCAGAGCATCGCCGAGCGCGAGGATTTCAACTGCTTCCGCGACGTCATCGGCACCCGCTACTCGGTGGGTGACATCGGCAGCGGCAACGAGGCCACCACCACCCAGGTCTTCAGCTCCCTGGAGATCGGCCCCAGCCAGGTCGAACTCCAGCAGCTCGGCTACGCGGAGACCGCCAACGCCCTGACCAACAACCAGCTCGACGCCGGTTCCTGGGTCGTCGGCGAGGGCCACTCGGGCATCACCGAGCTCGGCACCACCGAGGACATCGCGCTCATCGAGATCTGCGACGACGAGCGCGACGCCATCGTCAGCGGCTACGGCGGCTACACCGAACACGTCATCGAGGGCGGCACGTACCCGGGCATCGACGAGGACGTGCAGACCATCGCCGTCTGGAACGCCCTGGTCGTGCCGGGCTCCTTCAACGACGACCAGGCCTACGAGATCACCAAGGCCATGTTCGAGAACATCGACCAGGTCGTCGGCGTCTACGCCCCGGGCGAGCAGTACCTCGTGCCGGAGACCATCGAGAACAGCCCCGTCCCGGTCCACCCCGGCGCCCTGCGCTTCTACGAGGAGCAGGGCGTAGGCGTCCCCGAGGACCTGCGCCCCGAGGGCGCGCCCACGCCGCCGGAGCCACCGCGCAGCCGGGTGCCGCCGATGACCAGGGCCGCGATGGACCCGAGGGTGAGTTCGGTGCCCAGGG
>NZ_JBEYHA010000036.1:0-58451 GCF_040635075.1 Nocardiopsis sp. NPDC007018 | reverse complement strand
GACCGCCGTGGTCTGGCACAACGACCGCACCGGCCAGCCGGTCCTACGCTCATTGACCGCTTACGATCACTGACCCCTTGGAATCACTCATCTAGCGCGCCGCCCTCCACGAGGAGGCCCCGGTCGCCGTACGACGGGCGACCGGGGCCTCCTCGTGCCCCCTATACCGGCCTGCGCAGCCGGGTGACGCAGTCACGGTACTTGTCCACCGTGAACCGGCCGTCCGGACCCCACGAGGAACCCTGCCCGGTGACCTCCAACCCCGCCTCACCCGCCCAGCGGGCGAAGGCCTCGGGCGAGACGTCGGAGCGGTTGCCGTCGTCGCGCCACCGGCGCTGACTCAGCCACCGCTGGACGATCTTGCCGGGACGACCGGCCCTGCGGAGCACCGGCGCCAGCCGCAGCGTCCAGTCGGGCTTGCCCGCGTGGTGGATCACCGCAGTAGCCCCAGGGGCCATCACACGGGCGATCTCCGACAGGTATCCGACGACCACGTCCGGGTCCAGGTGGACGAAGACGTCGAAGGACCAGACGAAGGACACCGACGCGTCGGGGACGGGGTCCATCGAGGAGCCGGGTGTGTGGTGGACGCGGAGCCCGGGGTGGCCGTCGAACCGTTCGCGACAGCGGTCCAGACAGCTCTCGTTCACGTCGACGATCCACACCTGGTCCGCGTGCTCCAACAGGTGTTCGGTCCAACGGCCGTGCCCGGGGCCGATCTCCAGGCTGGTGCCCCGCGTCGCGCCCGGTACGAGCAGTTCCCCGACCAACGCGGCCTTCCACTCCTCGTAGGGCTGGCCGCAGTAGGCGGCCATGTGCGCCCATTCGTCGCCGCTCCGTTCCCAGGAGTGCGTTCCGCCCCAGGTCCGGCGATTCCAGTCAACGGTGGGCATTTCTTTTCCTCCCGGGGTGTCCCGCGTTCGTGCCGGTGCGTCGAGCCGAATCCTATCGGCGTCCGAGAAGGGTGCCCCTTTCGCAGTGATGGATCGTTTTCGGTCGCTGTCGCGGCTTTTCTTCCGACGATGGCCACGGAGGTTTTCCCCACGAGGGGGAATCCGCTGACCGGGGGTCGGGAAGGAGGCCGGAATGGGAGAACTGGTACTGGTACGGCACGGTCAGACCGAGTGGAGCAGGGCGGGGCGGCACACCGGGCGCACCGACCTCCCCCTGACGGAGGAGGGCGAGCGCCAGGCGCGGGCGGTACGCCCGATGCTGGCGGGCCGCCGGTTCGCCCTCGTGCTCAGCAGCCCCCTGGGTCGGGCCGCGCGCACCGCCGAACTGGCCGGGCTCAGCGGTGCCGCGACCCATCCCGACCTGGTGGAGTGGGACTACGGGGCCTACGAGGGGATCACCACCGCCCAGGTCCGCCGCGAACGGCCGGACTGGAACCTGTGGACCGACGGGGTGCCGGCCGGCGGCGAGGGGTTCCCGGGAGAGGGCCCGGAGCAGGTCGGCGTGCGAGCGGACCGGGTGTTGGACGCCGTCGCTCCCGCCCTCGAACACGGCGACGTCGTGCTGGTGGCCCACGGCCACCTCCTGCGGGTGCTCACCGCGAGGAGGTTGCGGCTTCCGCCCGCCGCAGGGGCCCTGTTCCGACTCGACACCGGGGCGATCAGCACTCTCGGAACGGAACACGGGCGCCCCGTCCTGACCTCATGGAACCGTTTCCGGGAGCAGTCCTCCTCCGTATCGGAAAAGGGAGGGTAGGAGGGGAAGAGGTGATATCGGGTTTTATGCACCCGGGTGTTCTGGGTACGGCTCCCATGGATGGACACGCAAACGAGCACAGGAAAAGTACTCCCGATCCCACGTCCGCGACCGGCACCCGATGACGGTCCTCCTCCCCGCTCGCTCCCGCCCCACGACCCGCGCCACCCCCACCGCCCCGGAGCCTAGGCTCACCGGGCCGCCCGTGCCGGAACCTCTCCCGGCACGGCCAGCCCCACCTCACCGGACGACACCCCGCCTCCCGCCCCGGCCTCTCTCCGAAGCTCCGCGACGGGCGGCGGCTCCCGGCCGCGCGGGAACCGGAGTACCGCCACAATGGAGGCATGTCGAAGCGCAAGCCACACCCGCCGTCGCCCCCGCCCGCCGACCGGCCCTGCCCCTGCGGGCACGGGACCTACGGCCGGTGCTGCGGACGACTGCACGCGGGGCTGGCGACGGCGGCCACCGCCGAGGAACTGATGCGCTCCCGGTACAGCGCCTTCGCCGTGGGCGACGCGGCCTACCTGCTCCGCTCCTGGCACCCCGACACCCGGCCGGACGACGTCGAACTGGACCCGGAAACGGAGTGGGTGCGACTGGACGTCGTCGGCACCAGTGAGGGCACCCCCTTCCACAAGGAGGGGACGGTCGAGTTCCGTGCCCTCTACCGGGAGCACGGTCGCGACCACGAGCTGCGCGAGCACAGCCGGTTCCGCCGTCACGAGGGCGCCTGGGTCTATCTCGACGCCCTCGGTGACTGACGTCCGCCCCGGGGCGGACGCCCGGCGGTCAGCGCCGCTCGCGCAGGCGCCGGGCCAACTCGCGCGCCCGGGCGGCGGTGCCCGGGTCGGGATGGTGCCGGGCCAGGGCGTCCAGGACGGGCAGGGTGTCCGGGTGCGCGGCCAGGCGGACCGGGTCCGGGGCCTCCAGCACGCTCCGCTGGACGTCGGGGGTCCCCCGCGCCGTCAGGAACTCCGTGAGGTCCTCGTTGTCGGGGGTCATCGCCGCGGCGATCATGTCGATCACCACCCACGGGCCGTGCTCGCCCAGCACCCGGTCGATACCGCGCTGGGTGAGCATCCCCGAGGAGAGCAGTACCACCGCCGCCATGCTGGCCACGGCCGGGCGCGGTGAGTGCAGCAGGGACCGCAGCTCGGGTTCGAGCTCGGAACTGGTGGTGTTGAGGATCTGCGTGCCCACCCATCGTCGCAGGGCCAGACCGGGACCGGAGACCACCTCGCTGATCTGCCGAAGCGCCTCGGCGGGCCCGCGCCGGTCCAGCCAGGGGCCGGCCTCGGTGAGCCGCTCCTCGAACGGAAGGACGGACAGCGCGTCCAGGAAGCGCGCGGCCCCGGCCTCGGCGAGCGTGTCCACGAGAGGGGCGTGGATGCCGACCTCCAGTAGGAGCCGGCGGACCCCGTAGCGGCCCAGCGCGGTGAGTTCCACGGTGCAGTGACCGT
The DNA here is from genome assembly GCF_040635075.1 of Nocardiopsis sp. NPDC007018. NCBI lineage: Bacteria > Bacillati > Actinomycetota > Actinomycetes > Streptosporangiales > Nocardiopsidaceae > Nocardiopsis > Nocardiopsis sp. NPDC007018. The sequence goes on along the minus strand of NZ_JBEYHA010000036.1, from coordinate 55,284 downwards.
GCCCGCCCGGACCCTGTGCGGCGGAGGGGCGGTGGTCCAGGGCCACCGCCCCGGTGTCGGAGAGCTGCCACAGAACGTGCAGGAGCCGTTCGGCCGCCCGGGCCGGCCGTGCCGGGGAGAGCAGGGCCTCGCGCGCCAGGGTGTCCAGGTCGGGGCGGGAGCCGTCCGGGGCCTCGTAGAGGTGGCGCAGAACCCCGGGGAGCAGGTCCGGGCCGGTGGTGCCGGGCACGGGCGGTTCCGTCCGATCGAGGTCGCCGCGGGCGTGCTCGATGGTGTGCTCGAACTCCCGGAACCACCAGTCCAGGACCTGCTCGGGATCGCGCGCCCGGCGTTCGAGCTCAGGAGCCGGGCGGGCGTGGGCGTCGTCGATCTCCACCAGGCCTAGGCGCAGCGCGGCGGACCAGGGGACCACGAAGTGGGCGACCTCGGCCACCGAGTGGAGTCCGCCCAGCCAGGTGGCCCGTTCCGTGATGAGGCAGGGCAGATCGGGCGGCCAGAGCGCGAACCGGGTGATGGCGGTCCGGGCGTCGTCGATGCCGGGCACCCCGTGCGGTGTGACGGGGATGGCCGGGGCGCTCCAGCGGGCCAGGCTGAGGGCGTCGCACAGCAGGGGGGAGTCCAGCGCCATGCGGGCGAGGGCGTCGGAGGGGAGCAGTGACACGGGCCTTGCGGCGAGGGGTGGGTGCTCCGGGTTCGACGGGTCATGAGAGGGCATGTCCGCTCCCGGTTTCCTTTCGGGGGTCGTCTGCGGACCTTCGGTCGGGGGAGTGTTCCGCAGGTCCTCGTGACCCCTCTTGTACCGTCCGGGCGCGGTGCGGCGGGGCCGTTTCGCGCAGATCGGTACGAACCCGGGAGGTGGTCGTCCACAGACCGGACGCGGGGGAGGCGGTGCGGCCGTGTGATGCCTAGGCTGGTGGGATGGACCGTCGCGCAGCGCTGGAGTCGCATGTCCGATCTCTGTCCGCCGAACGGATCGCCGACCTCCTCGCCACCCTCTCCGAGGGCGTGGTCCGTTACGCTCGCGCCACCCCGCAGACCCTCCTGTACCTGCTGCCGATCCTGGCCTACCGGCCCGGCGCCTTCGAACGGCTGACCCTCGCCCACCACCAGGTCCTCTACGCGGCCGTGGGCGCGGCGGAGGACAGGCAGCGCCTCCGTGCCACGAGGGCCGGTGCGGGCGAGCCCCGGCCCCGACTGCCGGCGCCGGTGGACCACGAGACGCTGCTGGCACGCCTGGACGCGGACCGTCCGGGCCTCGCGCGGGTGCGCGCCGAGGAGACCGTCGCCGACCTCGTCGGCCTGGCACTGCTCTGGCCGGACGGTCGTGGCGGCTACCACCTGCCCGACGACGCGTTCGAGCAGTTCGGCCTGCCCCGGGTTCCGCCCCCGGCCGCCGTGGGACTGGGAGAACTCGACCTGGCCGGGGTGCGCCGGATCGCCCTCACCCTCGGTCTGGACCCGACGGGCGGGCGCGGGGCCCTCACCGAGGCGATCGTGCGCGTGCTGGGCACGACCGGGCGCGTCCGGGACCTGTGCCGCACGGCCGACGGCGACGTGGCGCACCTACTGCTCGACCACGCCTTCCTCGGCAGGGAGGCCCCCGCGTTCCTCACCCGGGTCGGCGGGGAGCCGATCCGGTTCCCGGCGAACGGCACCGGGGACCCCGACCTCGACTGGATGTTCGAGCGCGGACTCCTGCTGCCCGCGGAGTCTCCCGGAACGGGGTTCGTCATGCCGAGGGAGGTGGCGCTGGCGGTCCGCTCCACCCACCCCTGGCCGTTCGACCCCGGGCCGCAGGCGGTGGTGGGGGTCCCGGTGGAACACGTGATGCCCGGCGGCGGCGCGGACGTGGTCGAGGGGGCACGGCGTGCCCTGACCGCGCTGGCCCGGGCCGACGTCCGACTGCTGGACGCGGTCGCCGAGCAGCCGCCCGCCCTGCGCGGTGACGGCCTGCTGGCCCCACGTGAGCGGCGGCGCCTCTCCCGGGTGGTGGAGGGCGACGAGGACCTGGCCCGGGTCTGGTTGGAGGCCGGTGCGGTCCTCGGCCTCCTCGGCGCCCGCCGGGGTCGCGTCGTGCTCTCCGAACAGGCCGGGGCCTGGCGGCGTCTGGGCGCCGAGCGCCGTCTGGCCGCGCTGGCGGAGGCCTGGGCGGGTATGGAGGACGCCTCCCTGTGGTGGCCGAGTCCGGAGACGGCGGACGCCCCCCGGGACAGGTCGGGGCGCGCACGGACCAGGTGGGCGGTGGCCTGCGCGCTCAACGACCTGCCCTGGGGCACCAGCACCGGGGTGGTGGGACGGCGGTCGTTGGAGGAGCGGGCCAAGGGCCGGGAACCGCACACGGGCACGCGCTGGCTGGTCGCGGCCGTCACGTGGTACCAGCCTTCGGTGGAGTCCGAGCCCGACACGGTGGGGCGTGTCGTGCGGGCGTCGCGGGAGGCGGAGTTGCTGGGCGCGGTCTTCGGCGGCGCGACCACCGAGGTGGGACGCGCGCTGTCACGGCGCTGCCGGGGCCGGTGGCAGGTCTGGCCGCACGGAAGCGCGGACACGGTGGCGGCGGTCCGCCGCGCCCTCGGCCCGCGTCGGTCCGAGCATCATGCGGAGCCGGGGACCGGGCCAGAGCACGCGGCGGAGGGTGCCCCGCCCCGGGGCACGGGTGCCCCCGTGGCGGGGACCGAGGGGGCCGGAGGGTGCGCGCGGCGGTCCGCCGAGGCGCGGGGGCGCACGGGCTCGGACGGTGCCGGACCGGACCGGGGCGCGGGTCCCGAGCGGGACGACGGTCACGGTGTGACCGGACCGGCGGAGTTGCGCCACCGGAGGTTGCGCGACGTGGCCAGGGACGTCTTCGGAGCCGATCGGACCTGACGGCGCGGCACGGACCGGACATGATCATCCTCACCGGAACCACCGTCCAGCACGGTGTGTGAGGCCACGGGTATCGGGTGGCGCCCGGTCGCGCCCGAACGGGTCGACGGACCGTGAACGCGCCAGTGGCGGCCGATCCGTGGATCTGGGGTCCCCTCCACTGACCAGGGGGTCCGCGGGCGAGGCGACCGTTATCCGAGCTCCATGTCTGCCTGCGTGATCGAGGGGTGTCTCAGAGCAGTCGTGACTGTGTGTAGGATTTCCCCCGGGTTCGCGTTATCTGACCCTTTCCTGCGCGTTCCACCCACTCCAGCGACACCACCTGTGCGTCCGCATGCCCTGATCGCGCTTCGTCGCGTTCGTTGGCGTGGCCTGACCCCCTGCACGGCCACGGGAGCGTCATGAAAGGCAGGCATGTCCCCTAACACCGTAGGACTGGCACTTCTCCTCCTGGGGGTGCTGCTCCTGGTCTCCAAACTCGTCCGGGTCCGCTGGAAGCTGACCCAGAGGCTGTACCTGCCGAGCTCGATCATCGGCGGAGGCATCGCGCTGCTGCTCGGCCCCGACCTCTTCGGTCGGGCCATGGGAGCACTGGCCGACCGCGGTATCGCGGTGCGGTTCGCCGAACGCGCCGCCGAGGGCGGGCTCTTCGGCGTCGACATCATGTCCGTTTGGTCCTCACTCCCCGGGCTCCTCATCTCGGTGGTCTTCGCCAGCCTCTTCCTGGGCAAACGCATGCCGAAGATGCGCGAGGCGGTCGACCTGGCCGGACCCAACCTCTCCTTCGGCATCACCGTGGCCAGCGGCCAGTACGTGATCGGTCTGCTGCTGGCCCTGCTGGTTCTGGCGCCCTTCTTCGGGGTCCCGCTGATCTCCGGCGCCCTGATCGAGATCGGCTTCCTGGGCGGGCACGGCACCGCCGCGGGCCTGGGCGACACCTTCGAGCAGGTGGGCTGGGCCGAGGGCCAGGACCTGGCGCTGGGCATGGCCACGGTCGGCCTGCTCTCCGGGGTGGTCATCGGGATCATCCTGATCAACTGGGGTGTGCGGCGCGGCAAGACCAGCGTCATCAGCTCCGGCAACAGGGGCACCGACCGCGAGCAGGCCGGTCTGGTCGAGCGGGACAACCGCACCGCCGGCTCGATGATGACGGTGCACCCCTCCTCCATGGACCCGTTGACCCTGCACTTCGGCCTGGTCGGCCTCGCGGTGCTCATCGGCCAGCTCATCCTGTCCGCCCTCCAGTGGGTGGAGCAGCTGGTGTGGGCCGACAGCATCGAGATCATGGCCTACGTGCCGCTGTTCCCGCTGGCGATGATCGGCGGCATCATCGTGCAGCTGTTCATCGACCGGTTCGACAAGAACGAGATCGTCGACGAGCAGTCGATCGAGCGCATCCAGGGGTTGTCCCTGGACGTGCTGGTCATCGCCGCCATGGCGACGCTGTCCCTCCAGGCCATCGCCGACAACTTCGCCACCTTCGCGATCCTGTCGGTGTCGGGCATCCTCTGGTGCCTGTTCGCCTTCCTCTTCCTCGCGCCGAAGATCATGCCGAACTACTGGTTCGAGCGCGGTATCGGCGAGTTCGGCCAGTCCCTGGGCGTCACCGCCACCGGCATGGTGCTCATGCGCGTGGTCGACCCCGAGGTCAAGACCCCCGCCTACCCGGCCTTCGGGTACAAGCAGCTGGTGTTCGAGCCGTTCTTCGGCGGTGGCCTGGTCACCGCCGCCGCCATCCCGCTCATCGTCAGCCCGCTGGTCGGCCCCTGGGGCTTCCTCGCCATCATGGCCGCGACGATGGTCGTCTCACTCTTCTTCGGTCTGGTCGTCCTCCGGCGCCGGCGCCTGAAGGAGCAGCAGCGCGCGGCCGAGCGGAGTGAGGAACTCACGGCGGCCTAGCGGCCGCTTTCCGGGGCGCTCCCTCGGGGCGCCCCGGAACACCGGCACTCAGGACCGGGGCGCGGACGGTGCGTGGGCCGCGGCGGCTCGCGCCCTGGCCGCGATCGACGGGTCCGGGTGGTGTTGGCCCAGGAGCCGCAGGACCGAGCGCGTGTCCGGGTGTTCGCGCCGCCACAGCCGGGCGACGTCGCCGAGCAGGAAGCGGTCGATGCCCTCGGCCGCCTCGGAGACCAGGAACGACTTCAGTCCGGTTTCTCCCAGGCAGGTGGCGGCCGCGAACATGTCGATGGCGGTCCAGTGGCCGTACTCGGCGGTCAGCCGGGCCCGCTCGCGGTCCGTGAGCATCCGCGAGGCCAGCAGGACCACCGACGCCAGACTGGCCACGGTGGGGTCGTCGCTCCGGAGCAGGCCGTGCAACTGGGGTTCCACCCGTGAACTGATGGTGCCCAGGGCCAGGGTGGCGTTCCATCGGCGCAGGGCCCGGCCCGGACCCGCGCAGACGGAGACGATCTCGCGCAGCGCCTGTTCCGGGGCGCGCGCGTCCAGCCACGCGGTCAGGGCGACGAGCTGGCCGTCCGGGGAGAACTCGGCCAGGGCGTCCAGGAACTCGTCGGCGTCCAGGCGGACGAACTCCTCGGTCAGGGGTGCGTGCTGTTCCTGCGCCAGGAGGATCTGCCGGATACCGAATCGCCCCAGGTCGGTCAGGCGTACCCAGGCAGGGGCCGCCCGGTGGGCGTGCGCCCCGGAACCCTCGGAACGAGGGGTGTGCCAGCCCAGGGAGACCGCCCCGGTGTCCGCGAGCTGCCACAGGGCGCGCGTCAGCAGGACGGTGCTCCAGGCGGGGCAGCGGGTGGGGAGGTAATGGGCCTCGCGGGCGGGCAGGATCTCCTGGGTGACCAGTCTCAGCGGCACCCGCGCACCGTTGGGCGACTCGTACAGGCGGGCCAGCGCGGTGTGGGGTTCGAGCCCGGCCGTGCCGCGCAGGGACCTCTCGACGCACGCGTGGAAGGCGAGGGTCCACCACCGCAGGACGCGGCCGGGCGAGGTGAGCCAGCGCTCCAGGTCCGGGGCGGGCCGGGCCTGACCGGTCTCGCACTCGACCATGCCCAGGTGCTGGGCGTTGCGCCAGGCGATCACGAAGTCCTCCGCCTGGGGCACCGAGGTGATCGCGTCGGTCCAGGCCCCGCGCCGCGCGGGGTCGTGGCTGACCGCGCGCGGCCACAGCCCGAAGGCCGCGACGGCCGCGCGGACGTCGGAGGGGTCCGGCAGGCCGTCCACGTCGACGGGGGTGACCGGACCGCACCAGCGGGCGAGGTCGACGGTGGCGCGCATGAGGCGGCTGGAGCGGGCTCTGTGGGCGAGTTCCTCGATGGGGAGGAGGGACACCGGACGGGCCGCGAAGCGGCGGTGGGACGGCGCCTCCGGATGGTGGGATGACATCTGTGCCCCTGACTTCTCCTCGCTCCGAGTTTCTCTCACTTTTACAGCGGCAACGGGGGCGGCGGAGCGTTTTCGAGGACATCGTGGGCGTGCTGCCGTCGAAAGTGGGTTGCGGATGGGGGAGAAGCCGGGAATCTCGGCGGAAAAACCCCTCTTCGGCTTCCGTTAACGATCTGTCCGGGATTCGTCACCCTGGAATCCTGGATCGTACAGGGTGGATTCGCAGATCAACGCAGGTGGGAGGCCCCGTTGACGTCCAGGACCGTCCCGGAGGACCAGACCGCCTCGGGTGAGGCCAGGTAACACACGGCCGCGGCGACCTCCTCCGGTGAGGCCACCCGTCCGAACGGGCTCTGACCGCGCACCTCGTCCGTGAGGCGGGTGGACACCCGCTCGGTCTCCACGAACCCGGGGGCCACCGAGGCCACCGCGATGCCGTGCGGGGCCAGGGCCACCGCCAGGGACTGGCCGAGCGCGTGGAGCGCGGCCTTGCTGGCGCCGTAGGCCGGGTGGTCCGGCTCGCCCTTGAACGCGCCGCGCGAGCCGACGTTGACGATGTGCCCGCCCCGCCCCCGACCGATCATGTGCCGCGCGACCAGGTAGGACAGGTCGGCCGCGGCGAACACGTTGACGTCCATGGTCGTGCGCCAGGCCAGCCGCCACTCGTCGAGCGAGGTCTCGGAGACCGGGTGCGCGACGTTGACCGCCGCGTTGTTGACCAGCACGTCCACTCCACCCAGACGCGAGACCACCTCGTCCACCAGCACTGACACGGACTCCGGTGCGGCCAGGTCGGCACCGACCAGCACGTGCCCCTCGCCCGGCAGCGCCGCCACCGTGGCCTCGGCCTCCTCACGCCGCGATCCGTAGTGCACGGCGACCCGGTCTCCCCGCGCGGCGAAGGCGGTGGCCACCGCCCGACCGATGCCCCGGGCGGCACCCGTGACCAGCACGTCGCGACTCATGGTGTGACCTTTCGACGGAGTGACGGCGCCCCGAGGCTACCGGTGGCCGGACTCGGCGGGGGAGGCGGGCTCCCCGCCTCCCCCGAACCACGCGGCGGCGATCGCCTCCCGCGTGTCGGGTCAGGTGCCCGCCGCCACCGGCCCGAGACGGACCCGGCGGGCGGCCCGCGCGGCGTCCGACCCCAGGGCACCGCGGGCGATGGCGGTCAGCACGCCGTCGGCCGCCGGATGCCCCGAACGCCACATCAGCCCCGTCACCGCCTCGGGGTCCCGCCAGAGCGGAGCGTCGGCGGGCAGCGGCGCCCCCAGCTCCACCCGCAGGGCGTAGGTGTCGAGCAGGACCACCACCAGCTGTTCCAGCCGGACCCGGCCCGGTTCGGCGCGGGCGTGCGCGATCCACCCGCCGAGCACCGGGTGGTCCCGCCACACCTCGAACTCCCGCTCGCACCCCTCCCCGAGGCCGTCGAGGAGCCGGAAGACCTCCAGACGCTGGCGCCACGAACCGAGCTCCGCGCACACTTCCAGCAGTTCGCGGACGCCGGTGGCGCCGCGTCCGGCCAACCATGCGCGGCCCAGGACCCCGGCGTCCACGGGACGGCCCTCCCAGAGCTGGAACAGCAGCTCCCGCGCGGTCATCGCCCCGGTGGGCGGGTACCCGGGAAGGCGCACGCCCCAGCGCCGCCACCGGTGGACCATGGCGTGGTCGCCCAGGGGGGTGATGCGCAGCCCCGCGCCGGCGACCTCCTCGGCCGCGCCCAGCCGGACCAGGTCCGCCACCACGGCCGTCACCCGTTCCTCGGCGGAGCGGAGCGGCCGCGCCCCGGCCGGGGGCGCTGCCCGGGGCGCCGGGACCGCCGGGGGCGCGGCGGGCCACGGGGCCAGGACCTCCACCAGGTCGGACACGGACCACACGCCCCCGGAGGTGAACAGCTCCCCGAGAATCCGGGACCCGAGCGTGCCGTGCCGCTCCGTCATCGCGGGCAGCGCGCGGACCCAGGCCCGGACGACGCGGGTGTCGTCGTCCCAGTCCAGCAGCGCCGGACCCGGGCGCACCTCGGTGTAGGTCGCGCGCAGGAACCCGGCGCGCAGGGCCACCTCCAGCAGCCGTTCCACCTCCTCCCGGGCCAGCCCCAGGTGCGTCGCGGCCTCGTCCGCGGCGGGTTCGGGCAGGGCCTCGGCCGCCCCCTCCGCCAGCGGCAGTCCGTCACCCGCCCACTCGGCCAGGCGCAGGGCCCGCTCCAGGTCAGCGCAGTCCCGCGCCCTCGGGGCGCAGGGCGCGGCGGGCAGGAGGTGGACGCGCGGAAGGTCATCCGGCTCCCAGGGCGGCCCCCACCACGGGCCGTCGTCCCCGACGGTGGGCCAGGGCGCCCGCCCGACGGGTAGGGGATCGATGGCGGCCACCGCGGCCCGCAGGGCACGGGGGCTCTCCCCGGGGCCCAGAAGACCGCGGTCCACCAGGTGGTCGAACCAGGCGAGCCAGGTGTCGCGCCACCCCTCGGGCAGGGCTCCCCCTGCGGACAGGGTGAGGACGACCCGGGTGACGTCGTCGCGGTCCCAGTCCCCCGGGTCGGAACGGAGCTGGCCGTGGACGGTGAGCAGACGGGTGAGCGAGGCCGGGTCGACGAGGTGCTCCCGGCCGGTCGAGCGGGCCCAGCCGAGGCAGGAGCGGACGGCGTCGGCGACGGCAACGGAAACGGTCATGGCGTCCTCGCTTGGTCTCCCGGGGGCGGGGCGGCGGCGCCGTCGGCACCACCGGGGGTGACGCGGTCGCCCCTCCATCATCGGTCAGGTCGCGATCGCGTGCCGGGGGCCTGTGGACAACCCAGTCTCGCGCGCTGGGAGGAGGAGGGGGTGAACGTCCGTGGGGTACCGGGCGACACCCGGTGGAAGGCCAGCGCGACCCCTGGTTGAATACGCCCATGCTGATCCGCACCGCGCCGCGCTCCGAACGACGGACCGTCGCGGAACTCCGCGTCCGGGCCTACGAGCACCAGGGCCTGTTGTCCGCCAGCCCCTCCTACGCGCACACCCTGCGGGAGCTGGGCTGGGAGAGCGGTGACCTGGTCCTGGTGGCCGAGGAACGGGGCCGCGTGGTCGGCACGGTCGTCTACGTCCCCTGGGGGCCGCGCTGCGAGGTCGCCCGGGGGCCGGACGAGGCCGAGGTCCGCGCGCTCGCGGTGGACCCCGCGGCCCGGCGCGGCGGTGTCGGCGCCGCCCTGGTGCGCGCCGTGGTGGACCGTGCGCGCACGGAGGGGGTGAGCCGTCTGGTGCTGTGCACCCGGACCGTGATGACCGGTGCCCAGTACCTCTACGAGGCCCAGGGGTTCGTCCGTGTGCCCGAACGCGACTGGGTCCCGGTCCCCGGTGTCGACCTGCTCGCCTACGAACTCGTACTCAAGGTCTGACGCCCCGGGACCGCGTCGCGTGAAAGGCCCCGAAAGGACGGCGGACCAGTGGGCCGGTTCTGGGTCTCGGGCGCCGCCGACGTGGTGAAAGGGCCCGGAGAAAACGGGGACGCCGTCATTTCCGTTGGCCTCGTTCGGCTTCGAGGTGCTCCTTCGAGGCGGAGCCAATCACCGTTTCGCTGGCCGGAATCGGTCATTTCGTCGGATGCTGTGATGTTTGGTGTTCGTGTGTCGGGAACAATCGCCGGAGGCGGTCAAAGGGGCCCGTGCGCGGGCGATCGGGCGCCGGTCGGAGGTGCGGACCGGGCCGTGACGGGAAGGGCCGTCCGGGCCTGAGGTTTGTGGATACCTATGGGGAGTACATAGAACGACAAAGGCGATAATCCACCGGATTTCGCCCTTTCCGTCATCCCAGGAGGTCGCCCGCGTGGCACGGAGCACCGAACCCGTAAGACGCCCTGAATGGCCCGATGACATGGATGTCGAAGAGCTCCTGGGGCAGGGCTGGCGCCCCACACCCTTTCGCGAGTTCATTCTCAAGATCCACAGCCGCTGCAATCTCGCCTGCGACTACTGCTACATGTACGAGATGGCCGACCAGGGCTGGCGCTCCCAGCCCCGCCGCATGGCCAGGCCCACCGTCGACCGGGTCGCCGAGCGCGTCGCCGAGCACGCGCGCGCCCACGGCCGTGAGCGGGTGGACGTCGTCCTGCACGGCGGCGAACCACTGCTGGTCGGCCTCGACCACCTGCGGTACACCGTCCAGGCCCTGCGCAAGACCTGCGAGCCCGACGTCCACGTGGCGATCAGGATGCAGACCAACGGTGTCCTGATCGACTCCCACTTCCTCGACCTGTTCGAGGAACTCGGCATCCGTGTGGGGGTCAGCATCGACGGCGCCGAGGCCGACCACGACCGCCACCGCACACGTGCCAACGGGCGCGGCACCCACGCCGAGGTGCGCGCCGGTATCGAACGGCTCAACGCCCGGGACGGACGCCTCCTCGCCGGGCTCCTCACCACGGTCGACCTGGAGTCGGACCCGGTGGCCACCTTCGAGCACCTCCTGGAATACGACCCCCCGGGCGTCGACTTCCTCTTGCCGCACGGCAACTGGGACGAGCCGCCCCCCGGCTGGTCGGCGGGTGAGCCGCGCTACGGCGCCTGGCTGGTGTCCGTGTTCGACCGCTGGTACCACTCGGACGAGCGCGAGACCAACGTCCGCATGTTCAACGAGATCATCCGGCTCGTGCTCGGCAGCCCCTCGCGCACGGAGAGCGTCGGGCTGTCCCCGGCCGCCCTCGTGGTCGTGGAGACCGACGGCAGTGTGGAACAGGTCGACAGCCTCAAGTCGGCGTTCGAGGGCGCCGCGAGCACACCGCTGCACACCTTCACCCACACCTTCGACGACGCCCTGTACCTGCCCGCGGTGGCCGCCCGCCAGATCGGGGCCCGCGCGCTCGGGGCCACCTGCGCCGCCTGCCCGCTGGCCAGGATCTGCGGCGGGGGCCTCTACCCGCACCGCTACCGGAGGGGCACGGGGTTCCGCAACCCCTCGGTGTACTGCGCCGACCTCTTCCACCTGATCACCCACATCCACCAGACCGTGGCCGCGGACGTGGCCCGGATCAGGAAGGGGCCCTGAATGGCCGATCCGGTCCCGGAGCCGGTGTTCGATGCCCTGGCCCGCGGCGGCGGAGGGGACGCGGCCGCGGCCCACCTGCGCGCCGCCCAGTTCGGCAAGCACCTCCTGCTGCTGCGCCGGGTCGTGGACGCCGCCCGGGGCGCGGGCCATCCCGACGCCGACCGCGCGCGAGACGCCTACGACCTCCTCGCACGGGTCCAGGAACTCGCGCCCGCACGGGTCAGACCGGTGTTGCGCCACCCAGGCGTGGGGGTGTGGGCCCGGCGGACCGCCCTGTCACTGGCCGGGCACCGGCCCGAACCTCCCCGGGTGAGCGGACTGGTCGCGGTCGCGGCCGCCGCCGCCCTGCGCGGTGGTGCCGAGGCGCGCCTGGAGGTACCGGCGGACGGCCCCACCGCTCCACTGCCCTCGCTGGGGCGAGCGCTTGTGGGAACCGGGGCCGGGCCTTCGGGCGGGGGGAGGGTCCTGTTCGAGACCGCCGGAGGACGGGCCGTGTTGCGCGCCGGGCGCGGCCCCGAGATCCTCGTCCCCGAGGACCCCCACGAAGACGCTCCCGGCTGGCACGCCCTGCGGCGGCTGGCCGTCGAGCACCGGGGGCGGCGCCTCAGCCTCCTCCTGGACGACCAGGACCCCGACCGCATGCCCGGCGCCGACCTCGTGGCCCGGCGGCTCGGCCCGGCCGAGCTCGCCCACTGGCGCGCCACCCTCGCCGACGCCTGGCGGCTCCTGGTGGACCACCACTGGACGGTGGCGGCCGAGACGGTCGGGACCGTGGTCACCCTGACCCCCATCACCTCGCCGGGAGGGCGCGCCCACACCAGCGCCACCGCCCGGCACGCCTTCGGGAACCTGGGGTTGTCCACCCCTCCCGGGGCGACGCTGCTGGCCCTCACCTTCGCCCACGAGGTGCAGCACGCCAAGCTCACCGCCCTCCTCGACCTGGTGGAGCTGACCCTGCCCGAGGACGGCAGCCGCTTCTACGCCCCCTGGCGCCCCGACCCCCGCCCCGCGTCCGGGCTGTTCCAGGGGGTCTACGCCCACCTGGGCGTGGCCGGGTTCTGGCGCAGGCACCGGTACACCGTGCACGGGGAGGCGGCCGCCCGGGCCCACGCCGACTTCGCGCACTGGCGGCGGTCCACCGCGGACGCCGCGGCGGCCCTGGCCGACTCGGGTCGGCTCACACCCGAGGGCAAGCGGTTCCTGGCCCTCACCGACCGCACCCTGCGCTCGTGGCTGACCGAGCCGGTCCCGGCCCAGGCGGAGACGGCCGCGGGAGCCGCGGCCCGCGCCCACCGTGCCCGCTGGCTCGAGCTCCACGGCTGACCGTGCCCTGGACGCCCCCGGGCTACGCGCGTTCGCGGGTCACAGCAGGGGAGGGTCGAAGTCGGCGACCAGCCGACGGCCCTCGCCCGCGGCGGTGGTGAAGGTGTGCTCACGGCCCAGGACGCGCAGGAATCCCGTGAAGGTCTGCTCGGCCAGCTCCTCGGCCTCCTCCGGTTCCCGCTCGGCGCGCAGGTCCAGCACCAGGTTGGACGCGCTGACCAGGGTGCTCGGATGGTCCTCGCCCAACAGGGCCCGGAACCGGCGCACGGTGCCCCGGCCCAACCGTGTGGCGTTCTTGGCCTCTCCGAGGGCGGCGAGGTCGCTGGCCAGGTTGGTGGCGGCCGCGAGCGTGTAGTGGTGGTTGCGCCCGAGCCGGGCTTCCAGGGCGGTGAGCGCCGACTCGTTCATCGCGCGGGACCGCGCCGGGTCCCCCATCAGCCGGTAGAGCAGTGCGACGTTGCTCGTGCAGCCGTGCTTGTAGGGGTGGTCGGCGCCGTAGGCCTGGGCGTAGCGCATGTCGGTGTCCTCGGCCAGTTCCAGCGCGCCGGCCAGCTCGCCGGTCATCCGCCACAGGTTGGCCAGGCACATCGCCGCCGCCAGCGTGCTGGGATGGTTGATGCCGTGCAGCCTCAGGTAGCGGGAGTGCGCGTCCTGACCGAGTTCGAGGGCCTCGTCCAGCTCGCCCGAGAGCCGACGCGCGATCGCCAGGTCCACCTGGGTCCGCAGGGTGCGCGGGTCGTCCACGCCCAGGTGCTCCCGGCCGTAGGCGAGCGCGTCCTCGCCCAGGTCGCAGGCCTCGGTGTAGTCACCGGCCAGTCGCACCACCTGGGCCAGACCGGACCAGAAGGCCAACAGGGTGGGCGAACCCCCCGCCGGACCACTGCGCTTGAAGAGCATGTAGGCGCGTTCGTGCTTGCTCTGCGCGCCGGCGAAGTCGCTGGTGAGCGCGTGGTCCAGGGCCAGGCTGTTCATGGCGCGCAGGGTGGCGGTGTCGTTGGGACCGAACGCCTCCTGGTACTGGCGCAGCACCTCCTCGTCGTGCTCGCGGGCCTGCCAGAAGTCGCCGCGCGCCCGGTAGTCCGCGCCCAGACCGGAGAGCACCGAGAGGGTCTCGGGATGCGCGGGCCCCAGAGTGCGGCGCATCTTGGGCAGGATCGCCAGGTTCAGGTCGTGGGAGGCGACGTAGCGCCCCATGTCCCGGAGCCGGTTGGCGTACTTGGCCTGGGCCTCCAGGACGAACGAGTCCTCGTCCCCGGAGTCGGCGGTCCACTTCTCGATGAAGTTCTCGGCGTACCTGCCCGCCGTCTCGTAGTTCCCGGACACGTAGAGGAAGGTGAGCATGTCCAGGGCGAAGCGCCGCACCTCGGGACGCTCGGACTCGGCGACCCCGGCCGGGCGCATGTGGGAGAGCAGTTCGAGGTAGCGCGCCTGGGAGGCGGGGTCGGTGAAGGTTTTCGGGGCGGCCGCGCTGAGCAGCGACCACACCTCGACCCGGATGGACTCCTGGGTGGCCTCGTCCAGTTCCTCGCGCAGCAGTGCCTGGATCAGCCGGTGCACCTGGATGGTGCGGTTGGCCTGGTCGAGGCGGACCAGCGCGTACCGGCCCAGCTGGCCGATGGCCTTGCTCAACCGGATGGGATCGTCCATCAGGGCGGCCATCTCCGGGCGGATGGTGCCCTCGTCCACGGGGAAGAAGAGGTCGCGGGGGATGGGCTCGGGGCCGAAGAAGGCGCAGCAGCGCAGCAACTCCATCGCCTCGGGCAGGTTCTCCTTGAGCTTCTCCACGGACAGCTGCCAGGCGGCGGTCATCGGTTTGGGGTACTCCGGGGGCTTGCCCTCGCGCAGCAGCGGTCCGGTGCGTTCGGAGAGCAGCCGCAGGTACTCCTGGGTGGACATGCCGGTCTCGGACTGCAGGGCTCCGGCCTGTTCCAGCGCCAGCGGAAGGTGCCCGAGCGCCTCGGACAGCTGGACGGCCTCCTCATGGGTGATGCCGCGCGGGATGCGCTTCCTGAGGAACTCGACGCTCTCGTGTTCGCTGAACACGTTGACGGGCACCGTCTCGGCCACGCCCTCCCACCGGTGGTTGCGGGTGGTGATGAGCACGTGTCCGGGGCCCTGGGGGATGACGTCGGTGAGTTCCTCGGGCTCGTCGGCGTTGTCGAAGATGAGCAGCCAGCGCGCGTACGGCTCGCCCTTGCGCAGGGCCTCCAGTACCGCGTCCGCGGCGTCCTCGACCCCGGTCACCGCCGGTCCGGGCAGCCCCAGGTGCGGCGCCAGGTGGGCCAGCGCGGAGTCCACCAGCCCCGGCTGGTCGGCCATGATCCACCAGACCAGGTCGTACTCGCCGCGGTACCGGTGGGCGTACTCCACGGCCATGAGGGTCTTGCCGACACCGCCGTACCCCTGGAGCGTGTGCGGGACCACCGGGTCCGAGGGGGAGTGGGGGACGACGGCGGTGACCTGGTTGAGCAGGCCCGCGCGCAGTTCGCTGATCTGTTCGTCGCGGCCGGTGAAGTTCTTGTGGCGCGGGGGAATGCGGCCCCACACCTCCGGGAACCTGTTCCCGACGTGACCGGGACCCTCCGCGAAACGGTTCCTGGTCTGGCCCGGGGGGTTGCCTTGGGAATCGGTCACGCGTTGTCCTCCGGTTTCACATAGGCCCCACTCGGAATTCCTTTCTCACACAACTCAGGAAATCCCGGTGTCGTCTCGTGTCGATGGCTGTTGCCTGAGGGATTCGTCAACGCCATCAGCGTAGGCGAAGAGGTTAGGGAACGACAGGTGTGTGGTAGGAACTTCTGTACGGCGAATCGAGAAACGCCGGGGCGAAAGGGCGGACCCCACCGTCCTTTCGCGGCCGGTCGCGCGAGGGCGGCCACGAGCACGCGGAGGCGAGCACATGGGTGAGCACGGTTCCACCGGTGGAACGGCGCTGGTGGACGTGGGCGGACTGTCGTTGCGCGACCTGGACGGAATCGGCGGCTCGGCGATCGCCGAGGCACTGCGTACGGTGCTCGACCCCGGCGAGGCGGGTGCCGAGGCGGTGGCCGGATTCGTCAACGACCCCGAATAGGGCCGTGTGGCGGCGCACGTCGTCGGTGCGGCGAAAAGGAAACAGGAATGTCGCCGGGGCTCGGGGCCGAGCCCCGAACCGTGACACCACGGACTGGGCCCGTACCCGGTGCCGTCCCCATTATCGCTGGCCGGGAGCTGCTTCATGACACGGGCCGCCATCGTCCACGCGCACGGACCCTTCGTCGGGACACGGTCCTTCGGCGCCCGGGACCGGCGACACTTCCTCGGCCGCCGTTCCGAGACCGAGGAACTGGTGCGTTCCTGGAGCCGCCACCGGCTCACCGTCCTGCACGGGGACAACGGGGTGGGCAAGACCTCCCTGGTCGACGCCGGCGCGGTCCCCGCCCTCACCGACCGCGGCAGCACCGTCCTGCCCCGAGGTGAACTCCGCTTCGACCCGGCCTTCCCGGCCGCGATCCTGCCCGGGCAGAACCCCTACAGCCGCGCACTGCTGGCGCTGTGGAGCCCCGCCGAGTTCCCCACCCATGGCCCCGGCACCTCGATCACCGACTACCTGCGCACCCACGAGAGCACCGACCGGCAGGGCCTGCCCCGGCCGGTCTTCGCCGTCCTGGACCAGACCGAACTCCTCCTGCGGCGTTCCTGCGCGCCCGAGCCGGTCCGCCGCGACTTCCTGGACGAACTGCTCACCGCCGTGGAGCACCGTCCCGACCTGCGCCTGTTGCTGACCGTGCGCACCCAGCACCTGGACGAGCTCCGCAGACTCGTCGACAAACGCGAGGTCGACCACGCCGAGGTGGCCCTGGCCCCGCTCACCGCCGACACCGCGGCCGAGGCCGTGACGCGCGGCCTGGCCCTGGGCGGCTCGCGCACCGCCGCCCGGGACGCCGCGGCGCTGGTCGGCCTGGCAGGCGACGCGGCACCGTCGTCCGATCCGTCCCGCGTTCGCGGGGCCTCGGTCGGCCCGGCCTTCCTCCAGTTCCTGGGACGGGCGCTCTGGGAGGCGGCCGAGGGGTCCCGCGCCCCCCTGGTCCCGGACTCCGGCGCCGACGTCGACCGCGTCCTCACCGGGCGCCTGACGGAGGTCCTGGCGGAGGTGGCCGACGAACACCTCGTGTCGGCGCGGGTCCCGCTCGACTGGTTGCGCGCGGTCGCGGCGGCCGGGGCGCGGGGCGTGGGCAGGCCCGCACGGGAGGAGCCCGGCAACGCGCTCACCCCCGGTGTGGTGCACGCCCTGGAGGATCGTCACCTGGTGACCGCCAACCGGGACGGCTCGGCCTACCTGCTGTGCCATCCGGGTCTGGCCGGCCCCCTGGCGGCGCTGTCCCCGTTCGGTGGAGGGCGGCCGTCCGACGGAGGCGGCTTCGACCCCCTCACCGCGGCCCGCGCCGCGCACACCCGGGGTGAGACGGAGCTGGCCGCGGCGCACGCCCGGCGCGCGCTGGCGGCCCGGCCCGCCCCGGCTCCGAGGGAGCGGGCGCTCCTCACCGCTCTCCTGGGCGACCTCGCCTTCGAACGCGGAGACCACCCGGCGGCGGCCGGGTACTACGCCGACGCCGCGCGCCAGCGCGAGGCGGTCGGGGACGGAGCGGCCGTCTCCCGCCTGCTGGTCGCCGAGGCACGCAACCGCCTGATGGCAGGTGAGCGGTCCGCGGGCCTGACGGCGTTGGCCGCGGCGGAGGGGCGGGTGCACCACGACCCCAGCCTGCGGGCCGGGATCGGCCAGGTGCTCTGGCTCGCGGGCCAGGGGAACTCGGCCCTGGACGTCCTGGAGGGGGCGATGGTGGGTGGCGGCGGGATCACCGAGGCGCGGCGCACGCGCGGACAGATCCGCGCCGAACAGGGGGCGGCGGCGCCCGACGGGGGGAGGGGATGAGTCTGGACCCCACCGTCCTGGTCGCCCTGATCACCGGTGTGGTCACGGCGGTCAGCACCCTGGGCGCCACGGCGCTGTCCGGGTACCGCAACGCCAAGGTCGAGCGCTGGCGGGCCGAGCACGAGCTGGAGCGGGAGCGCGAGCAGCGGGGATACGAGCGGGAACGGGCCAGGGAACGGGAGGTGCGCTCGCGGCTGGAGGACCTGCGCGCCAGCGTCCTGCGGCTCGACATCGGGATGCGCAACATCGCACGCACCCGCGCGCACGGACCTCCCCGCCAGGGCGGCGACGACCTCTCCGTACTGGTGCGCCAGGCCCGGACCGACATCTACCAGGCGGTGATCGCGGTGGAGCGCATGCGCGACGTGCTGCCGCCGGACCACCAGGACCGGGTCGACGAGCTGCGCGACGCGGTGGACCGGGTGTTCAACCACGTCCAGGCGCGAACCGACCGGAGCGCCGACCGGGTGCACCGGGATTTGGCGTCGGGTCTTCGGGCGCTGGCGGAGGCGGTTCCGACGGAGTGGGTGCTGGAAGCGGGGGGACCGGTCGCCCGGCGCGCGGCCGCGACCGGGGGAGCGACCGGGTCCGCCACGGGGCCGGACGCCCCGGACGCAGCGACAGAGCCAGGGTGAAGCCCAGGGCCAGCGCTCCGGTGGTCCCGCACACGAGCAGGACGGTGCCGGGCACGCCCAGCGCCTCCAGCGCGTAGCCGCCGCACAGCATCCCCACGGGCAGGGCGCCTCCGCTGAGGAAGCGGACGGTCCCGGTGAGCCTTCCCAGGAGCTCGGGCGGGACGTGCGTGGTGTGGTAGGTGGCCACGGTGACGTTCATGTGAGCGCCGACGAAGCCGATCCCGCCCCACACCAGCGGCAGTACGGCCAGCAGCCAGCCCGGACCGGCGCGTTCGGCCGCGGCCAGCAGTACGGTCAGCGCCAGCCACGACCACAGGCACAGCACCACCATCCGGGTGGGGGTCAGCCGGCGGACCAGGACCGGTGCGAGGAGGGCGCCGAGGAGCCCCCCGGCTCCGGTGGCGGCCAGGACCAGGCCGAGCAGGAACGCGGACAACCCCTCCTCGGTGGCGGTCAGCATGACGATCAGCCACACGGACTGGAACAGCGCGTTGGTGATCGTGCACACGAACAGCGAGCGCAGGAGGAAGCGGTCCTCGCGCAGGAGGAGGAAGCCCCCGGCCAGCTCCCTGACGACCCCGACCCGCGGGCCCTCGCGCCGGGGCAGCGGCCGTGAGCGGGGCAGCAGCCAGGCGGCCCACAGGCCCAGGGCGGAGACAACGGTGTCGAAGAGCGCGGGCAGACCGTGCGCCAGCCCGTACAGGGCGCCGCCCAGGGGGCGGCCGAGCATCTGGGTGGCGTCGGTGCGGGCCTCGTTCTTGGCGGCCGCACCGGCCAGTTCGTCCCGGGGGACCAGCCGGGGTACGGCGGCGGCTCCGGCGGTGGCGTGCAGGGTGCCGCACACGCCGTGCAGGGCCGAGGCCGCGGCGAGCAGGACCACGGGGGCGTCGAGGAGCAGCACCGGGGCGACGAACAGGACCACACAGGCGATCCGGGCGGCCAGGCCGACGACCATGACGGTGCGGGGGTCGTGCCGGTCCACCACGAGGCCGACGGGGATGTGCAGGACGGTGCGGGGCACCATGCCCGCCGCGGCGATCCAGCCCGCCAGGACGGGTGACCCGGTGTGGAAGAGGGCCAGCAGGGGGACGGCCAGGCCGAAGGTCATGGTCCCGAGGCCGGCCAGTGCCACACTGCTCCAGAGCAGTGCGAAATGGCGTCGCCAGCGTCCGGTGTCGTGTTTCGGAAAGGTCTCCCCGACACGGGGTTCCGTTGTTGACATCGTTCTCAATACAGATGGAAAACGTGGGTGACGACAACACCGCGAGCGGTGCCGGGTGAAGAATCCGAATGCCACAAACCCTGCTGTGTCGGGCTTGCGTCGACCCGATCGGCGTGGTCCACGCGGTTCTGAGGGTCCCGGAACATGCTAACCGGAAAGGCCGTCCGACTCGGCCTGTTGGTGTTCGACATGGGCCCGTGGGTCGAGAGTGTCGACAGGGTAAAGAGTGACAGGCCGATTTATGGTGATTCCTCCGCTTGGCCTCAATCGTGGTCCAGGCCGCGCACTCCTCGGGTGCCCACCGACCCGGGGTCCGCGAACCGCCGGTGACGGTTCCGGTGCGGATCGGCCCCCGCCCTAACACGGCCGGAGGCACCGCGGCCGCGCGCTACCCGGTGACCCGCCGGACCACCCGGTGGGCCTCGGTGGGGTCGGGGCACTCCCAGCGCCGCACCATCCGCTCCACGGCCGCCGCCGGAACCGGAGCCGCCCGGCGTTCCACACGCTCGCGCAGCACCCGAGGCGGCGCCTCCAGGGCCACGATCTCCACGCGCGCCCGATAGTCGGCTGCCAGGGACACCGACCGTCCGCGCAGGTCACGGGAGAGGTGGGTGGCGTTCCAGACGAAGGACCGGCCCGCGCGCAGGTGCTCGCGCGCACGCTCCACCGCGGCCGCCGCCACCGGGCGCTGGTCGGCGGTGGGACGCACCCCCAGTTCGGCCCGCAGCGCGTCCGGGCTCACCACCGGGACGCCCGGGCGGTGCTCCGCGATCCAGTGGTCCTTGCCCGCACCGGGCAGGCCGGACATCAGCGTCACGGTCGACCGGGTGTCGTCGTGGGCGGCGTAGTCGGGGTCGCGGTCGGGCCTGCGGAAGAACCAGAACCGGGCGTGGTCGGAGGGGAAGGCGCGCGGCGCGTCCAGGCAGCGCTGCTCAGCGCAGTACTCGGCGTACAGCGAGATGTGGTCCAGGACCTCCGAGGCGTCCCCGCAGCGGCGCCCCAGGATGTCGGCGGTGGCCAGCAGCACGAGGTCGTCGTTGCGGGCCAGCAGGCTCACCCGGAAGGCGATCCGGCGCAGGTCGGGCCGCTCCAGGGCCCAGAAGGGCACCTGGTGGTGGCGGACCAGCGCCGCCACGTGCTCGCGCCACCCGATCGGGGCCCCGGCCTCCCACAGGAGGCGGCGGGCCGTCAGGTCACCGGCCCGCGAGTGCCCGTGCGCGGTCACCCGCCCGTCCGCGCCGCGCCGGGTACAGCGGGGTTTGGCCACGTCGTGCAGGAGCACCGCCGCGAACAGCCGGACCCGCTCCCCGACGGGGCGGGCGCGCCATGCGGGCAGTTGGGCGAGCGCCTCGCAGGCCATGCGGGTGTGCACCTCCACGTCGCCCTCGGCGTGGTGCACCGGGTCCTGTTCCACCCCCGCCAGTTCCCGCACCCACGGGAAGGCCTCGCGCACGCGCGGCCAGTCCAGGTCCCAGTGCGGCGGCGCGGGGCACAGCTCATCGAACGGGCGCATACGCCGCCTCCGGGTCGGCCAGGGCGTTGGCGACCAGCGGCCGGTCCAGCCAGTGGGTGCCGGAGTCCAGCACCGCCGAGGTGAACTCCGCGCGCACCCACTTGAACCGCTCGACCGTGCGGCCGTCCTCCTCGACCTTGACGTACAGGCCCTCCATGAGGTCCGAGCCGTCCGTCTCGGCCAGGGCCCGCTCGGGGTCGGCTCCACCGGCCCGGGCGGCGGCGGCCAGCGCCGCGCGCCAGCCTGGGGTACGGCAGGTCGAGGCCCCCACCAGCGCCGTGAGTGCGGTGAGGGAGGCCAGCGGCCCCTCGTGCAGCACCGGCACCGACACCACCGGGGTACCGGCCAGGAGCTCCCTCCGGCGTGGCGTGGACAGGAAGGTCCCGTCACTGGTGTCCAGCGCGTCGAACGCGCAGAAGTAGTGCGGCAGCGCGTCGTAGTAGACGGTGTGCCGCGCGTACAGCCACTCGCCGTAGAGCACGTACCGGTCGCCCAGGACGGGGCGCAGCACGGGCGCGACCGTCGCCGCCCACGCCTTGAACGGCGCGAACTGCCGTTCGCGCGGCCCGCCGCCCAGATAGTGGCCCCGGCTCTGGAGCCGCAGCCGCCCGTCCGGTCCGAAGCTGATCCCGGCGTTGGCGCCGTCCAGCTTCTCTTCCACGACCAGGTGCCGCCCGGCCAGACGCGCGAACGGCTCGGCCGACAGGTCGTGGTCACCGTGCTGGAGCCGCGAACCGCGGATGTGCCGGGTCCGGGGGTACTTGTGAAGCATGTGATGGTTCTACACAACGGGAGTCCCCGCCGCCAGCGGATTTCCCCGCCGCGCCCGTCAGGTCAGGCGCGCGCGGGTGCCCAGGGACGCGGCGTCGGCGGCGGCCCGGCCCTCGTGCCAGCCCTCGGCGTCGGAGGGCCCGCGGACCCGCGACGACGTCAGCGCGCCGAAGGCCTCGTCCACGGCGGCTTCCACGGCCCTCTCCCGCGCGGCGAACACCGGGACCAGGTCCGTGCCGGTCTCGGCGGTGACGGCCTCCTCGGCGGCACGCGCGGACTCGTTCAACCGTTCGCCCACCCGCACCGCGAACGCGGACATGAACGACGCGCGGAAGTCCTTGCGCGCCCCCCGCCCGGAGCGGTCCCGGCGGGCCCCGCTGACCCGCATCGCGGCGTCCGCCTGCACCAGCAGGGACGTGTACAGCAGGTCGACCGCCTCCACGTCGCCGGGGAACCCCATGACGGTGCTCAACCCCAGCTCGCGGTGCCACACGGCACGGCAGTGATTGGCCTCGGCGACCTCGTTCAGGAGCACGGCCCGGTGCTCGTCGTAGGGCGAGTCGACGGGAAGCCTGCGGGCCGACGCGGCCTCCGGCTCCCCGGGGTCGTGCTCGACCAGGGCCAGGTCGATGCTGTGCCGGGCCATCATCTCCTGGGCCCGTGCGGTCAGCGCCTCCGCCTCCTGCGGGAACTCCGTGGACTCGGCCTTCGCGAGCAGCGCCCGCACGCGCTGGAGCCGCCCCCGGTCCACCGGGGCGGACAGGCTCGCCCCCGGACGGTAGGTGCCCGGCGGCGGGACCAGACGCCGCATCGGCGGCAGGACGCGCAACAGTGCCAGGAGCCGCAGGACCACCTCGACGGCCTCGAACCGCAGCAGTCCGTGTTCGGAACCCAGACGGGTCAGGTGCTGGTCGCCGGAGGACGGCGCGCGGCCCGACAGGGCACGCACCTGCTCGGTCCAGCGCGGGTCCACCGTGGCCGCCGAGTGGCGTTCGAGGTCGGCGGTGACGGCGTCGGCGCAGACGGAGGCGGCCAGCGGACCGGACTCGCGGGCCACGTGCCGGACCGTCTCCGTGGGCTGCCAGCCCCGCGCCCAGGCGTCGGCGATCGCGAAGAGCAGGGCGTCCAGGAGCGCGCGGCCCGACGCTCCCGCCCAGGCCGGGTCCTCGGCGTCGGCCAGCCGCGCGGCGGCGAGGTCGACGCCGCCGCCGTCCTGATCGCGCACGAGCGCCTCGACGGCGCCGGTCACCACCTCGACGGGGGTGTCGGAGGGGGTGGGGCCCGCCCACTCCGCCCCGGCCCGCGCGTCGCCGCGTCTGCGGCCCTTCCTGCTCACGGTGGTACTCCCCGTTCGAGACACTGTCGGGCCCTGCGGCCGTGCGACCCCCTCCGGGCCGACTGGACATGCTACCGGCCCGCGGTGGCCTGCGGCTTCGTCCGTCGAGTGGGAGCGGACACCCCCGGCCGCCCCGCGGTCCGGTCCGCCCCACGGCTTCCCGACCGGGGGCGACGCGCCCCGGGGCCGTGCCCCGGGGCCAGAGCCCGCGACGCGGGCTTAGGGCTTGCGGGCCACGCCGCCGTAGTGGGCCACCTCGCTGGCCAGGCCGACCTCGGTGGGGCTTGGACGCCAGAACGGGACGGAGACCACCCCGGGCTCCAACAGCTCCAGCCCGTCGAAGAAGCGGGCGATCTCCTCGGGGGTGCGCAGGTGGATGGGGAGCGCGGCGTTCTCGTTCCACACGGCGGCGGAGTCGACGATCTGCTGGCTGGTGTCGGTGCTGTCGCACAGCGCCAGGAAGCTCCCCGAGGGCAGGGCGTCCACGTAGGCGCGGGTCAGCTCGTAGGTGTGCTCGTCGGCGGGGAAGTGCCCGAGCGTACCCATGAGGTTCAGGCCGATCGGCTGACTGAAGTCCAGGTACCGTCGGGCCTGTTCCAACAGGGCCTCCGGCTCGCGCAGGTCGGCGTCGACGTAGTGCGTGGCGCCCTCGGGAGTGCTGGTCAGCAGGGCGCGGGCGTGCGTGAGCACCATCGGGTCGTTGTCGACGTAGACGATCCTGGTGTCGGGGGCGACCCTCTGGGCGACCTCGTGGGTATTGTCGGCGGTGGGCAGCCCCGTCCCGATGTCCAGGAACTGCCGGACCCCCTCCTCCCGGGCCAGATGGGTCACCGTGCGGACGATGAACTGTCGGTCCGCGCGGGTGAGCTCGACGATCTCGGGGAAGGAGCTCGCCACCCGTTCGCCCAGTTCCCGGTCGACCGGGTAGTGGTCCTTGCCGCCCAGCCAGTAGTTGAACACGCGCGCGGAGTGCGCCACGGTCGTGTCCAGGGGGGCGGTGCTCGGGGTGTCCGTCATGGGGGCCTTCCGGTGGGGGGCTTCCAGGCTCAGCCGAAGTATCGTGGCGCACCGCCTCCGGGCGCAACCGGTGCCCGGGCCCCGGGGGTTCCGGGGCCCGGGAGCCGTTCCCGGAACGGATCTCAGGCGCGATCCGGGTCCACCACGACCAGCTCGGGGTGGACACCTTCGGGGTCGTCCAGCAGCGGCTGCTCGCCCCCGCGCAGGTGGTGGTCGAAGTACGCGGTGGAGTAGGCCCGCACCAGGCCCACCCCGTGCTCCACCGGGAGGTCGCCGAACTGCGCGCGCCACTGCTCCGGGGTGAGCGTGTCCCGCAGCCCGAGCTGCTCCATGAGTACGCCCCGGTCCAGGGCGGTGGAGTGCCCGGAGCCGGTGACGGTGATCCACTGACGCCAGCCCGTCAGGTCCGCCCAGCGCTCCTCCCAGCCCTCCCAGGGCTGTCCCTGGCCGTTGGCGAGCAGGGCCAACGGCCGATCGATCTCCCCGATCAGCTGCGCCGGGTAGTAGGGGCCGTCCAGGTTGAGCCCGGCCGTCACACGCTCCTCGGTGAGCAGCGTCTGCGCGGTGGCGGCCCCGCCCCAGGAGTGGCCCACCATGCCGGTCCGGTCCGTCACGACCAGCTCGGACCAGCGCCAGGCGCGGCCCTCCTCCAGTTCGTCGAGGAGGAAGGAGACGTCGTCGGCGCGGTTGACGGCTCCGTCCTCCCAACGCTGGGTCGCGCAGGCCCCGCACCGCTCGACGAGGCCGTCGGGGAACTCCACAGGCGCCGCCTCGTTGCGGTGGTCGATCCCGGCGACCGCGAATCCCCGGCTGGCCAGCTCCTCGCCGAGGGAGGACATCCAGGTCCGCGAGACCCCGGCGCCGGGGGAGAGCACCACCAGGGGGAGACCGCCGCCGACACGCACCGGAGGCGCGTTCTCCACGGCGTGGGTCCGCACGCGCGCCAACGCGTCGGAGGGCAGGTGGTCGTAGCCGTCCTGGGAGAGGATCGCCTCGGACTCGGCTTCGGTCAGGTAGGGGGCCGGTCGTCCCGCGTCCGTGCGGGCGGGGTACCACAGGGTCACCATGAGTTCCCGGTCGCCTCCCGACCACGGGTCCTCGCGCCCGGTGTCCACCAGGTGCAGGTCGGTGGTTCCCACGGGGGAGGCGCCGGTGGGCGCGGGCAGCGCGGCGAAGAGCCGTTCGGCGGAGGCCGCGGCGGCCGCCGGACCGGCGGTGAGGGCGCATCCCGCGGCCAGGAGCAGGGCCAGGCTCAGCGCCAGCGGCGCGGACCGCCGTCGCGGGGGCGCGGGGGAAACACAGGGGTGGGGCATCGGAGAACCTTCCCGTCGTGGTCGGCGAACCGTCTCCGACAACGGTAGGAACGGGGCGGACCCGGCACGAGGGTGCGCACCGGCAATCCCCGGTGGGGGCGGGCCCGAGCCGTCCGGTGGGGCGGGCACGAACCCGGGCGCTCCCACCGGCGCCTCAGCCGCCCGGCTCCACCACGAACACCTCCAGGGTGCGCGGGCCGTGGACGCCCTCCACCCGGTCGAGCTCGATGTCGCTGGTGGCCGAGGGGCCGCTGATCCACGTGAGCGGCCGCCCCGGGTCCAGGAGCCGTACGGCCTGCGGGACCCCGTCCACCACCTGGTCGACGCGCACCACGCACAGGTGGTAGTCGGGGACCAGTGTGAGGGCCCGGCGCCCCTGGTCCGGCCCTCCGTCGAGCACGATGGTGCCGGTCTCGGCGACCGCGACCGCGCACCCGGTCACCACTCCGTCGCAGGAGTCCAGGTCGGCCACGGACAGCGGCTCCTCGGGGGAGTCGGTGAGCCGCCGCGCACCGGTCCGCGCGAACCACTCCGGCGCGACCCCCGGGGCGGCCGCCACCCGGGGGGCGGCACGGCGCTCCAGGGCGGCCGCGATCCGCTCTGGCAACGCGTCCTCGGGCACCCGCTCCACCAGGGCCCGGTAGTCGAGCAGGCGGTCCACCAACACGTCCACGGTGTCGCCCTCGGCGTGGCACTCCGCGTACCCCCCGCCCGGGGGAGGCTCCACGGGCTCGTCGGCGGGTACGTCCGCCAGCGCCGCCCGTACTCGGGCCAGCACCCTCGCACGGGAGTCCCCGCCGCCCCGCGCCCCCGCCTCCGTACCGCTCATCGCCGTTCCCCTCCGCGCCGCTTCCACCACTGCCGGAACGACTCCTCGGGCACGTCCGGAACGTCCCGGGTGTCGGTCCACCCGCTCGCCGCCCCCGGCAGGTGCCGGGGCAGGGCGCCGCCGACCAGACCCGCCGCCCGCTGCACGGCGTCAAGGGCCCCGGACGAACCGAACACCGCCTCCGCCCCGGCCATCACGGCCCTCTCACCGAGGTGCCCCGGGCCCTCGGCGACCCGCTCGCGCAGGCGCACCAGCACCTCCGGGATGTCGATGGCCACCGGGCACACGTCGTAGCAGGCGCCGCACAGCGACGACGCGTACGGGAGCGCCCGGTCCACCTCCGACGACGTCCCCCGCAGCTGGGGAGTGAGGATCGCGCCGATCGGCCCCGGGTAGACCGACCCGTACGCGTGGCCGCCGGTCCGCTCGTACACGGGACAGATGTTCAGGCAGGCCGAGCACCGGATGCAGCGCAGTGCCTGGCGGCCCACGGTGTCGGCGAGCACGTCGGTGCGCCCGTTGTCCAACAGGACCAGGTGGAACTCTCGCGGGCCGTCACCCGGGGTCACCCCCGTCCAGGTCGAGGTGTAGGGGTTCATCCGCTCCCCGGTGGAGGAGCGGGGCAGCAGTTGCAGGAACACCTCCAGGTCCGACCAGGTGGGCACGACCTTCTCGATCCCCACCACGGAGATCAGCGTCTCCGGCAGGGTCAGGCACATGCGGCCGTTCCCCTCGGACTCCAGGACGACCAGCGTTCCGGAGTCGGCCACGGCGAAGTTGGCGCCCGACACCGCCACCTTGGCGCGCAGGAACAGTTCGCGCAGGTGGACGCGGGCGGCCTCGGCCAGGGCGCGCGGGTCGTCGGTCAGTCCGGGCGGGGCGGGCACCCCCCACTCGGCCATCCGTTCCAGGAAGATCTCCCGGATCTGGGAGCGGGCCAGGTGGATGGCGGGGACCAGGATGTGCGAGGGCAGGTCGTCGCCGAGCTGCACGATCAGCTCGGCCAGGTCGGTCTCGTAGGCGGTGATCCCCGCCGCCTCCAGAGCGGAGTTGAGCTCGATCTCCTGGGTGGCCATGGACTTGACCTTGACCACCTCGGTCTCGCCGGTCTCGCGCACCAGGCGGGTGACGATCGCGTTGGCCTCCGCCGCGTCGGCCGCCCAGTGGACGGTGCCGCCCGCCCGGCGCACCGACTCCTCCAGCCGTTCCAGGTGGTGGTCCAGGTGGCGGAGGGTGTGGGTCTTGATCCGTTCGCCCTCCGCTCTCAGGCGGAGCCAGTCCTCGCCCAGCTCACCGACGACGGCGTCGCGCTTGCCCCGGATGGTGTGGGTGGCCTCGCGCAGGTTGTGGCGTGTGCGGGAGTCGCCGACCGCTGATCGGGCGGCCTCGGGGAAGGGCGGTAGACCCAGGAACGTGGCGCTCATGTGTGCGCGTACTCCTTCTCGGTGCTGGCCAGGATCTCGGCGATGTGGGCGATCCGGACGCCGGAGCGCTGGCGGGACAGGGTGCCGCCGATGTGCGCCAGGCACGAGTTGTCCACCGCGCACAGGACCTCGGCCCCGGTCCCGGCCACGTGGCGCGCCTTGTCGAACCCCATCGCGGCGGAGACGTCGGCGTTCTTCACCGAGAACGTGCCTCCGAACCCGCAGCACTCGGTCGCCCCGGGGAGTTCGAGCAGTTCCAGGCCGCGCACGGCGCGCAGCAGCCGGTAGGGGCGGTCACCCAGGCCGAGGAAGCGCAGTCCGTGGCAGGTGGGGTGGTAGACGACCCGGTGCGGGTAGTAGGCGCCCACGTCGGTGACCTCCAGGACGTCCACGAGGAACTCGGTGAGGTCGTACACTCGCGGCCCCAGGTCGGCCATCCTGCGGGAGAGGCGGCTGCCCTCCCGGCCCAGCCGGGGATAGTGGTCGCGGACCATCGAGGCGCAGGAGGCCGAGGGGACCACCACCGCGTCGGCGCCGTCGAAGGTCCGGGCGAAGCGCACCGCGAGGCGGGCGGCGGAGCGCCGGTAGCCCGTGTTGTAGTGCATCTGACCGCAACAGGTCTGCCCCGTGGGAAAGACCACCTCGTGGCCCAGCCGCTCCAGGAGCCGCACGACCGCGCGTCCCGTGTCGGGGAAGAGCGTGTCGTTGACGCAGGTGACGAACAGGGCGATCCGCATGGTCCTCCTTCGCGCCCCGGACCGGGCGGAGCGTCCGGACCTCGCAACCAGGGCGAGTGGTCCGACCACTTTCGCACAGGGGTGCGCGGACGATCAAGCACCCCGCGCGGGTGCGGGAGGTTCGGTCTCCAGTCCATGCCGTCGCCGCGTGGGCGGATCAAGGTAGGGATAGCTCCTCAACCCGGAGGTGTGGACCGGGTCGCGGCCCCGTCCTCCCGTTGACCGTTCGGCCGCACAGTGGTCCGACCAATCGGAGTGTCTTGGGGCGCCACCACCATCGCCGAGGGTAGAATCGCCGTGTTCGCGGCGGAGACGGGGGAGTGGCGTGGTCGAGGGTGTGCGGACCCCGGTGGCCCAGCGGGCCGTCGAGCGGATCAAGGAGATGATCGCCGATGGCGAGGTCGGACCCGGGCAGCGGCTCCCCACCGAGAGGGAGCTCTCCGCCCGACTGGGCGTCTCCCGGGGGTCGGTGCGCGAGGCGATCCGCTCCCTCACCACCCTGGGCGTGCTGTCGGTCCGGCACGGGGCGGGCGTCTACGTCACCGCCCTGCGCCCGGCCGACCTGCTGGAGGCCTTCTCCGTGCTGGCCGAGGTCTCCCGCGACGAGACCCTGCTGGAGGTCCTCCAGGTCCGCCGCATGATCGAGCCGGCCGCCACCGCCCTGGCCGCCGCGCGCGCCACCCCCGAGGAACTCGACCGGATCGGCGGGCTCCTCGACCGGATGGAGGAGGGCGGGCGGACCACCGCCGACCACGGCGCGGACGACCTCGGTTTCCACCGGGCCGTCGTGGCCTGCGCCGGAAACGCCACGCTCTCCGCCGTCCACGCCGGACTGTCCTCACGCACCTTCAACGAACGCGTCTGGGCCGGGCTGGCGGACGAGGGGCTGACCGACACGCTCTTCCAGGACCACCGGCGCGTCCACGAGGCGCTCCTGGCCCGCGACCCCGAGGCGGCCGGTGCGGCGGCCGCCGCGCACGTGCTGCGGGTGGAGCGCTGGCTCAGCCTTCGAGGCGGCGGTTGACCCGGTCGGCGTACCCCTCGGCCCGGAGCACCCGCGACAGGTTCTCCCGCCCGGCGGGGGAGGCCGCGTCGGGCTCTTCCTCCCCGTCCGGAACCTCCTGGCCGAGTTCGGCGTCTATACCGAGTACCTCGTGATCCTCGATTTCCGCTATCCGGTAGTCCTCGGGGTGGTCCTCCAGGTACTCCGCCACGGCGGAGTCCTGGTCCGGGGCGCCCACGTCCATCGCGGCGTCGACGTCGTCGATGTCCGTGGCGTCCCTGTCGAAATCGGCGGATTCCGTCACCGGCGGCCCCCTCGCCTCGGTTTCCCTGTCTTCGATCATGCCTGGTCGCGGCGGGAGACGCCAGTAGGGGACGTATCGGCGGCGACGAGGACGAAACGGGTCACCGCCGCCGGCGGTAGGCTTTTGCGCCGTTGCCGAAGAAAGAGACGGAGCCCTCCTCCCAGTGACCACGCGTGAACGGGTCCGCGCCCTCGTCGAGGCCCCCTGGTTCCAGGCCGGCGTCATCACCCTCATCCTGATCAACGCCGTGGTCCTCGGCTTCGAGACGTCGAAGCGGATGATGGACCACCACGGCGACCTCCTCAAGGCCGTCGACCGGGTGATCCTGACGCTGTTCGTCGTCGAGATGGGCCTGAGGATGTTCGCCCACCGCCGGGAGTTCTTCCGGGACCCCTGGAGCTGGTTCGACATCGTGATCATCGGCGTCGCCCTGCTCCCGGCCTCGGGGCCGTTCGCGGTCCTGCGCGTCCTGCGGGTCCTGCGGGTCCTGCGCCTGCTGTCGGTGATCCCGTCTCTGCGCCACGTGGTGGCGGGGCTGTTCCGCGCGATGCCCGGCATGGCGTCGATCATGGTCCTGGTGGTGTTGTTGCTGTACGTCTCGGCGGTGATGGCCACCCGGCTCTTCTCCACGGACGCCCCGCAGTACTTCGGCGACCTGGGGACCTCGCTGTTCACCCTCTTCCAGATCTTCACCGCGGACGGCTGGAGCAACATCGCGGCGGAGGTGATGAAGAACCAGCCCTACGCCTGGGTGTTCTTCGTGGTGTTCGTCCTCGTGTCCACGCTGATCGCGCTCAACCTGTTCATCGCGGTGGCCGTGGAGGCGCTGGACAAGGCCGGGCACGAGGAGCAGTACGGCAACCCCGGCCAGGGCGGCGCGCCGGGGGCCGAGGGCGCGGGCCCCGACGGCGGGTCGGGCGACTCCCCCGACGCCGGGGCGGGCCGTGGCCCGGACGACGCGCACGGGGAGATCCTCGCCGAGTTGAGGGCGCTGCGCGCGGAGGTGGCCTCGCTGAGGGACGAGCGCGAACTGCTCCGGAGCGAGCGCGGGCGCATCTAGGGACGGGGCGGGCTCGTCGTCGCTCTGACGTGCGCGGAAAGGCCGGTGGTTGACGGCTTTCGTGGGAGGGTAGGGGGACAGCCGCACGCGGCGTCGACGGTGTCCGGGCCCCACCGGACGGACCCCGAGCCGATCCTGGACGACGAGGAGCCACCCGATGTCTGCGAGTACACCCCTTCCTCGGGCCGAGGACGTCGGGAACCGGTCGGGTGCGGCCGTCCCCCTCGACCGTCGGGCGCAGTGGCGCGCCCTCGCCGAGCACCGCGAGGCGTGGGGCGGGAGCCACCTGCGGGACCTGTTCGCCGCCGACCCCTCACGCGCCGACCGGTTCTCGATCGACGTCGGCGACCTGCGCGCGGACCTGTCCAAGAACCTCGTCACCGACCGGACCCTGCGCCTGCTCACCGACCTGGCCGAGGCCACCGGGGTCGCCTCGCTGCGCGACGCCATGCTGCGCGGGGACCACGTCAACCTCACCGAGGACCGCGCCGTCCTGCACACCGCCCTGCGGGCCCCGCGCGGTGCGGTGATCCGCGAGGACGGACACGACGTGGTGCCCGGGGTGCACGAGGTCCTGGACCGGATGGCCGTCTTCGCCGAGCGCGTGCGCGCCCGCGGGTGGCTGGGCCACACCGGCAGGGCGGTGACCCGGGTGGTCAACATCGGCATCGGCGGCTCCGACCTGGGCCCGGCCATGGCCTACGAGGCGCTGCGCCCCTACACCGACCGGGGTCTGGAGTTCCGGTTCGTCTCCAACGTCGACGGCACCGACCTGCACGAGGCGCTGATCGACGCCGACCCCGAGCGGACCCTGTTCGTGGTCGCCTCCAAGACCTTCACGACCCTGGAGACGGTCACCAACGCCACGGCCGCCCGTGACTGGCTCCTGGCCGGTCTGGGGGCGGACCAGGAGGCGATCGCCCGGCACTTCGTGGCGGTCTCCACCAACGAGGAGGAGGTCGCGCGCTTCGGGATCGACACCGCCAACATGTTCGGGTTCTGGGACTGGGTGGGCGGACGCTACTCCTACGACTCCGCCATCGGCCTGTCCCTGATGGTCGCCCTCGGCCCGGAGCGGTTCCGCGAGATGCTCGCGGGCTTCCACCTCATGGACACGCACTTCGCCACCGCCCCCGCCGAGCGCAACCTGCCGTTCCTGCTCGGCCTGCTCGGGGTCTGGTACGGCGGCTTCTTCGACGCCCAGGCCCACGCGGTGCTGCCCTACAGCCACCAGATGTCGCGGTTCACCGCCTACCTCCAGCAGTTGGACATGGAGTCCAACGGCAAGTCGGTGCAGCGCGACGGACGTCCCGTGGCCTGGCAGACCGGCCCCGTGGTGTGGGGAACCCCGGGCACCAACGGCCAGCACGCCTACTTCCAGCTGCTGCACCAGGGCACCCGGTTCGTCCCGGCCGACCTGATCGGTTTCGCGCGCCCGGCGCCTGACCTGCCCGAGGGGCTGGTTCCCCAGCACGACCTGCTCATGGCGAACCTGTTCGCGCAGGGGCAGGCGCTGGCCTTCGGCCGCACCGCCGAGGAGGTCGCCGCCGAGGGTGTGCCAGCGGACCTGGTCCCGCACCGGACGTTCCCCGGCAACCGGCCCACCACCACGATCCTGGCCGACCGGCTGGACCCGTCGGTGCTCGGCCAACTGGTCGCGCTCTACGAGCACAAGGTGTTCGTCCAGGGAGCCGTGTGGAACATCAACTCCTTCGACCAGTGGGGGGTACAACTGGGCAAGGTCCTGGCCACGCGGCTGCGCCCCGCCCTGACCGAGGGGGCCGAGGTGCCGGGCCTGGACGCCTCCACCGCCGCCCTGGTCCGGCGCTACCGGGACCTGCGCGGGCGCTGAGCGCCAAGAGGGCCGTTCTCCTCTCGGACGTTTTCCGGTGGAAACGGCTCGGGCGGCCCCCTGGTGACCGCATTCGGTCTGATCAGTGCGGTCGGGGAATTCCCCGGTTATGGTTTTCCTGGGTTCGGCGAATGGAGGAGAGCGCCCTTCGCCGGAGCCCTTCCTCGGCCGAGGTGTTCCCTGACCGTCTGACCGAAGGAGTCCGCCTTGCGTTCACGACAGACCGGACGGGTGTCCCGGGCCGTGGCCACCCTGGCACTGGCCGCCGCCACCCTGGTGGGGGGAACCCTGCTGACCGCGGTGCCCGCCCAGGCCGAACAGGTGCGGGAGGTGGAAACCCAGGCTGTCCTGTGTCGCTACATTGTGAAAGTGGACGTGTCTGCCATCAAGGAACGGCCCAGCAAGACTGCCCCCTTTGTGCGCTATC
The DNA here is from genome assembly GCF_040635075.1 of Nocardiopsis sp. NPDC007018. Lineage (NCBI taxonomy): Bacteria > Bacillati > Actinomycetota > Actinomycetes > Streptosporangiales > Nocardiopsidaceae > Nocardiopsis > Nocardiopsis sp. NPDC007018. The sequence continues at coordinate 22,390 of NZ_JBEYHA010000036.1, read as the reverse complement.
TGTACAGAAACCACACGGTCCTCGCGACTGAGGCGCAGACGAACGGTTTTCGGTATCTCAGGGAGGGGGAGTGGATTCCCGTTTCCGACCTGGCGAAACTCGACGTTAACTGCCTGAACTAGCGTATTCTCCCGGAATCCAGCAGTGACTTCCCGAAAGGGAATTCCGCTGGGAACCGGAATTGCGGGAGGCGCGTACGCCGTGCCCGCGTACGCGCCTCCCGGTTCTAGTCCTCGGGGTCGGGGCTGACCGCCTGGAGCGACGGTCCGCGCCCGGCCTCGATGTGCGCCGCCATGGTCAGTCGCGCGAGCCGGTCGTTGCCGGTGCTGACCGCCGCGTAGATCTCGTGGTGCGCCTGGAACTCCAGGTGCGGGTCGCGGAAGGCCGTCATCGCGAACAGCCAGCGGGAACGCGAGAGGATCGGGACCATGAGCTCGGACAGCAGCTCGTGACCGGCCGCCTCCACCACCTGGGCGTGGAAGTGGGCGTTGGCGGTCATGATGTGCTCCAGCGAACCGGTCTCCGTGGCGTGGGCGGTGGCCTCCATGGCCTCCTCCAGCCCCGGGTGCGCGTGCCCCTCGGAGTACCGGTGGGCCGCCCGCTCGGCGGCGAACGGCTCCAACCGGACCCGCAGGTCGAAGAGCTCGTCCACGCCCGTGGTCGACATGGTCCGCACGGTCGCGCCCCTGTGGGCGCTCGTCATGATGAACCCGTCGTGCCGCAGGTTGCGCAGCGCCTCCCGTACCGGGAGCCGGGACACGCCCAGCTCCTCGGACAGCTCGCGTTCGCGCAGTCGCGCGCCCGGGGGATAGCGGCCGGAGATGATCCCCTCGCGGATGGCGGATTCGGCCGCCTCCGTCAGAGGGGCCGAACCACCCGATGTCCGTGCCATGAGACCCGTTCCCGCCGTGCGTGCCTGGTCACCCCTGCCGGGGCTCCGGGGACTGGGCGCCGCGAACCGGGAACGACGGGGGGAAGAGGGCCTCGACCGGTCGGTGGAGGCCGTCCCGCTCACTGTAGCCGCGCCGGAGTTCCTCGAACACCTCCTGCGCCCGCTTCCTGAGCTCGACCAGGTCCACCCCGGGCAGGGCGCCGTCCGTGACGACGGGCCGCCCGGCCACGAAGGTGTGCGTGGCGTTGCGGGCGGTGCCGTTGAGTACGAGGGTGCGCAGGGGGTCCTCGACGACGCCGTCGCGGAAGTCGTCCAGGGAGAACGCGCTCAGGTCGGCGCTGGCACCGACCTCCAGGCGGCCGAGGTCGGGGCGCTTGAGCGCGGCGGCGCCGCCGGTGGTCGCCGCCTCCATGTAGTCGCCGAGGCTCACGGAGCCGTGGCCGTGGAGCAGGCGCGAGGCGTGCAGACCCACGTCCATGCCGCGGACGAGGTCGGGCGGGAAGGAGTCGGTGCCCAGGGCCATGGTGACCCCGGCCTCCAGGAAGTCGTTGAAGGTCTCCAGCACGTCCCCGTACCGGAAGATGGTCAGGGGGCAGTGGACGACGCTGACGCCCGCCCCGGCCAGCCGCGCGAGGTCGACACCGCCCGGCCCGGTGAGCTGGGAGTTGCGGTCGGTCCACAGGGCGTGCGGGATGAGCAGGCGGTCGTTGAGCAGGCCGGTGCGCTCGATGAGGTCCAGCGGGGTGACGCCGTGCCGCTGGAGCACGACCTCGCGCTCCCACGGCTGCTGGAGGGAGTGCAGCCGCACCAGGAGGCCGCGCCGGGCGGCCTCGCGCGCGGTGCGCTCCATCAGTTCGGGCGTGAGCGTCTCGATACGGCAGGGGAGCAGGACCGGACGGACCAGGTCGTCGTCGTTCTCCGCGAGTTCGTCGGCGAACTCCAGTGCCGCGTCGAGTCCGGCCTCGCCGCGTTCGGGGCGTTCGACGAAGGTGCGCCCGTCGTCGTCGAGCGCGCCCACGGCGGAGCGGTACGAGGGGCCCAGGTAGCCGCGGAGCCCCCACTCCCGGGTGAGGTCGGCGAGTCGTCGGAGTTCGTCGGCGGACTCGTTCCACTCCAGGTGGATCTCGGAGGCGATCGGCATGTACGTGGTGATGCCGTGCAGGGCGAGCTGGGCGAGGCCGAAGCGGCGCAGGGTGTCGCGCTGCCGGGGGGTGAGCACGTCGGCGGGGCGGTCGCGCCAGTGCTCGACGGAGCCCACCAGGGATCGGGCGTGCTCGGTGGAGTGGTGGGCGTCGAGGATGAGGTGGTCGATGTCCACCAGGGCGTCGAGGTCGATCAGGCCGGGGGTGAGGACCGTGTCGCCCAGGTCCAGTACGGGGGCGGTGGAGGCGGGGATTCCGGTGCCCACCTCCGTGACGACTCCGTCGGAGTGGGCGACGTAGCCGTTCTCCAGCCAGACGTGGGAACCCTCGGAATGCGCCAGCACGTACCGTGCCCTGATGACCTGATCCATGAGAACTTGTATACCACTCACGTGTGAACGTTGAATGTTCGCGGTCGCGAGGAGTGCGGAAACTGGGTTCATAACGCTCTTGAAAGCGGTTTTGTGCCAACCATAGGCTCCTCAAAAATACAGCGGCTCACTGATTGGTATCCCAGATGAGGGCAAGAAGGCAGCAGGCGGAGACGCGCGCGGACGCGTCGGACCGCGGTTCGGTCGGGCGCGGCGACTGGGTGGTCGCGGTCGGCGCGAGCCTGCTGATCAGTGTCGCGGCCGTCCTGGTCGGAGAACACCAGTTCCGGGTCGGCCCCGCCGCCATCGTGCTGTTCCCCCTGGTCTGGGTGGTGCTCCTGGGCGCCGTCGTCGGACTCCAGCGGTGGCTGCCGTTGCGCGGGGGCGCCCGCTCCGCCGGAGAGGCGCTCATCCCGGTCGGCATGGTCCTCTTCCTCGCGATGCTCGGTACGGGGATCGGGCCGTCGATCGGCATGGTCGAACGGGTCGGTCCGGCCCTGTTGATGCAGGAGGTGGGCCAGCTCTTCGGGACGATCATCCTCGCGCTGCCCATCGCCGTCCTGCTCGGTATGGGGCGCGCGGCCATCGGCGCCACCTGGGCGATCGACCGCGAGTCCTACCTGGCCTACGCCATCGACCGGTTCGGGACCTCCTCCCCCGAGTACCGGGGCGTGTTCGGCGTCTGGATCATCGGCTCGATGTTCGGCGCCGTGTTCATCTCCCTGATCACCAGTGTCCTGGGGGGTACGGGGCTGTACAACCCGCTCTCGCTGGCCCTGGCGCTCGGCGTCGGCTCCACCTCGATGATGCTCGGCGGCGTGGGAGCGCTGGCCCTGCTCTACCCCGACCAGGCGGCCGAGATCGCCGCGCTGGCCGCGCTGTCCAACCTGGTCACGAACATCGTCGGTTTCTACGCGGGCGTGTTCATCGGTCTGCCCGTCGCCCGCCGCCTCTACGGGTTCTGGTGCCGCGTCTTCCGCCGCCCCGCCCCCGAGATCGAGGAGGCGCGGCTGGTCGCCAGGGGCAGGGTCCCCGAGGGCGACGCCTCGGTGCGCGCCAAGGAGGACGGGGACGCGACGCCCGGGGCGGAGCGCCCTCGGGACCCGGACATCCCCCGGGGCTGGCGTCCCGGCCTGGCCGCCTACGCCTTCGCCGGTGTGAGCGGGCTGCTGCTCAACTGGCTGGGCACCGGCTCCTTCCACCCGCGGGACGCGGTGGGCATGGCGGTGCTGCTGGCGATGACCTGGGTCGCGATCCTGCTGTCCCACAAGGTGAGGGCCATCCCGGCCACGGTGTGGGTCCTGGCGATCGCGACGATCGTGACCACACCCCTCTCCCCGGTCGCGGGGCTGATCGCCGACCTCGTGCAGAACCTGAACGTACTCCTGATCGGGCTGCCCCAGCTCGCGCTCGTCGGCATGACCATGGGCCGCGACCGCCAGGCCTTCTCCCAGCTCAGCTGGAAGATCGTCGTCGCGGCGGTGTTGACCTTCACCACCACCATCGTCGCCTCCGCCACGCTCGCCGAGCTGTTCATCCACCTCTAGCCCGCGTCCGGTCCCCGCGACCGGAGGAAGGGAACCCCACGCATGCCGCGTGTCACGAACGCCGTCCTGCCCGGCCGGGCGGCCCCGGCCACCATCCTCTTCGAGAACGGCCGGATCACCGCCATCGAGGACGCGTCCGACGTCCCCGCCCCGCCCGGCGGAGGGGGAGGAGAGGACATCGACGCGGCGGGGCGCACCGTCCTGCCCGGGCTGGTCAACGCCCACGCCCACATCGACAAGACCCTGTTCGGGGGACCGTGGGTCTCCGCGCCACAGGTGGAGACCGTGGCCGAGCGGGTCGCCCACGAACGGCGCCACCGGGACGCCCACGGGCTTCCCTCGACGGAGTACGCCTCCGCCCTGGTGGAGGCCATGGTGGCGGCGGGTACCACACACCTGCGTACCCACACGGACGTCGACCCCGGAGTCGGTCTGCGGGGCGTGGCCGCCGTCGCGGAGGTCGCGCGCCGCTACCGGGGGGTGATCGACGTCCAGCAGGTGGCCTTCCCACAGGGCGGACTGATCACCAACCCGGGCACCCTCGACCTCCTGCGCGACGCGGTGGACGCGGGGGCCTCGGTGATCGGCGGGCTCGACCCCGCGGGGTTCGACGACGCCCCCAACGCCCACCTGGACGCCGTCTTCGACCTGGCCGCGTCCACGGGAACCGGTATCGACGTCCACCTGCACGACGGAGGCTCACTGGGCGCCTGGGAGATGGGCCTGATCGCGCGGATGACCGAGGAGTACGGCCTGGGCGGGCGCGTCGCGGTCTCGCACGCCTTCGGCATCGCCCATCCGCCCACCCGGGAGCGCCTCCTGGAACGGTTCGCGGAGGTCGGCGTCGCCCTGGTGAGCGCGGCGGTCTACGACGCCCCGGTGCCGCCGCTGCGGGCCTGTGCGGAGCGGGGGGTGCTCCTCGCGGGCGGCACGGACGGCATCAACGACCTGTGGGGTCCCTTCGGCGACGGCGACATGCTGCGGCGGGCCATGCTCATCGCCTACCGCAACTCCAGTCGGTGCGACGACGAACTGCTCCTCGCCCTGGACACCGTGACGACCAACGCCGCCCGGGTGCTGGGCGTGGAGGACCACGGCCTTCGGGTGGGGGGCCCGGCCGACCTGGTGGTCGTCGGCGCCCGATCGGCCGCCGAGGCGGTGGCGAAGGTGCCCGCCCGCGACCTCGTGCTCAGGGCCGGGGCGGTCGTCGCCCGCGACGGTGTCCTCGTCGGCGCGGAAGGTGGAAACGCCCCACTCCACTAGGGCAAACTCTGCGTAGTCAAGTGGCCACACATTGATGGCGATGTGTGGCCACACGCAGAGACAGCGGGAGGCAGGGGTACATGACCGCGCCGATGGACGTGCCCGAGTCGTCCCAGCACGCCGAGCCAGAAGCGGTCGTCGCCGGGGCCAGGAACGCCGCCAGCCGCTCCCTGCGCCAGATCGCCTGGCAGCGCTTCCGCAAGGACAAGGTCGGTATGGCCGGCGGTGTCGTGGTCGTCCTGCTCATCCTCGTCGCGATCTTCGCGCCCCTGCTCACCGCCTGGCTGGGTCACCCTCCCAACCAGTTCAACCAGGGCCTGGTCGACCCGCTCACCGGTGGTGTCCTGCGTGATCCCGACGACCCCGCCCAGGGGCTGGACCCCTGGGGCGGGATCAGCGCGCAGCACCTGCTGGGCGTCGAACCGGTCAACGGCCGCGACCTGTTCAGCCGCATCGTCTACGGGGCCCGTACCTCGCTGCTGGTCGCCACCGTCGCCACCGTGGTGTGCGTGGTCATCGGCACCGTCCTGGGCGTGCTCGCCGGCTACTTCGGCGGCTGGGTGGACGTGGTCATCAGCCGCACCATGGACATCTTCCTCGCCTTCCCGCTGCTGCTCTTCGCCATCGCCCTGGTCGGCGTCATCCCCGACGGCGCCTTCGGACTGTCCGGCAACAACCTGCGCATCGGCGTGCTGGTGTTCATCATCGGGTTCTTCAACTGGCCCTACATCGGCCGTATCGTGCGCGGTCAGACCCTCACCCTGAAGGAGCGCGAGTTCGTGGAGGCCGCGCGCAGCCTGGGAGCGGGCAGTCCCCACATCGTCTTCCGCGAGATCCTGCCCAACCTGGTCACGCCGATCCTCGTCTACTCCACCCTGCTCATCCCCACCAACATCCTCTTCGAGGCCGCACTGAGCTTCCTGGGCGTGGGCATCAACCCGCCCATGGCCACCTGGGGCGGCATGTTGGAGAACGCCCTGCGCTTCTACACCACCTCACCGCACTTCGTGATCATCCCGGGACTGGCCATCTTCGTCACCGTCCTCGCCTTCAACCTCTTCGGCGACGGCCTACGCGACGCCTTCGACCCGCGCTCCTCCGACTGACCGCCCCCGCCCGACCCGCCCCCGGCCCCACAGTCCAGCCGAACCCTTCGGCGATCCGGAACCGTGCGCCGCACGGTTCCACCAGCGAACCCGACCAGGAGGCCCAGGTGACCACCCATCACTCCCCGCGCCAGGAACCGCCCCGGCGGTGCCGTGCGCTCCGACGAGCCGTCGCGCCGATGGCCGCGGGAACCGCCGCGGCGGTCCTGCTGGCCGCCTGCGGCGGAGGCGGGGGCGGAGGCGGCGGACAGTCCGACGCCGAGTTCAACGAGGGCGAGACCACCGTCGTCAACCCGTCCGACGAGACCGGTGGCACCCTGCGCTACGCCATCTCCTCCGACTTCGACTCGCCCGACCCCGGCAACACCTATTACGCGTTCAGCTGGAACTTCTCCCGCTACTACGCGCGGACCCTGCTCACCTACACCGAGGCACCCGGTGAACAGGGCATCGAGCTCCAGCCCGACCTGGCCGAGGCGATGCCCGAGGGCAACGGGGACTCCACCGAGTGGACCGTGCGCATCAAGCCGGGTCTGAAGTACGAGGACGGCTCGGAGATCACCGCCCAGGACGTCAAGTACGCCATCGCCCGCAGCAACTTCGGTGACCAGGCCCTGCCCAACGGGCCCAAGTACTTCCAGGGGCTGCTGGCCGACAGCGACGACTACGAGGGCCCCTACGCGGACGAGGGCGACCCGCTGGCCGGGTTCGACGGCATCGAGACCCCGGACGACCACACCCTGGTCTTCCACCTCAAGGAGAGCTTCGCCGAGTTCCCGTACGTGCTCCTCCAGCCGCAGACCGCCCCGGTGCCCGCCGACGCGGACCGGGGCGAGCAGTACCAGAGCCACGTGATCTCCTCTGGGCCCTACAAGTTCGACGGCGACTACCGCCCGGGCGTCTCCCTCAACCTGGAACGCAACGACCAGTGGGACGCCTCCTCCGACCCGACCCGCAAGGCGCTGCCGGACCGCGTCGAGGTGGAGCTGGGCGTGGACCAGAACGAGATCGACCAGCGGCTGGTCAACGGGGAGCTCGACGTGGACCTGGCCGGTGCCGGTGTGGGCCCGGCGATGAAGGGCACCGTCATCACCGACGAGGGGCAGCGCCACAACGTCGACAACCCGCAGACCAACACCCTGCGTTACGTCAACATCAACACCGTCATGGCGCCGCTGGACGACCCGGCCTGTCGCCAGGCCGTCATGTACGCGGCCGACCGGGACGCGCTGCAGCGGGCCTGGGGCGGTGACACCGGCGGCGACGTCGCCACGCAGATCATGCCCGCGGCGCTGCCCGGTTCCGACCCGGGCTTCGACCCGTACCCGTCCGACGACAACAAGGGCGACCTGGACAAGGCTCGGGAGAAGCTGGAGGAGTGCGGCCAGCCCGACGGCTTCTCCACCGCGATCGGCGCCCGCGCCGACCGCCCCTCCGACGTCAGTACGGCCGAGGCGCTCCAGCAGGCCCTGGCCCGGGTGGGCATCGACACCGAGATCAAGCAGTACCCGTCCGACACCTACACCAACACGCAGGCGGGGTCGCCGTCCTTCGTCGCCGACAACGACCTGGGCCTGACCGTGTACGGCTGGGCGCCGGACTGGGCCAGCGGCTACGGGTTCATGAGCAAGATCCTGGACGGTGACGCGATCCAGCAGGCGGGCAACTCGAACATCTCCGAGCTGGACGACCCGCAGATCAACGACTGGTTCGACGAGGTGGTCTCGGTCGCCGACGCGGACCAGCGCGCCGAGATCTACACGAAGATCGACGAACGGGCGATGGAGGAGGCCGCGATCCTCCCGGCGGTGTTCGAGCGGACGGTGCTCTACCGTCCGGCCAACCTGACCAACGTGTACTACCACTCGGGCTACAGCATGTACGACTACATGGCTCTGGGGACCAGCAACAACTGATCCCGGCGGGTGCGGCCCGGCCCCGGGCCCGCACCCGGCGTCACCCGTGGGGCGGACCCCCGGGCGGGCCGCGGGCGGCCGCCGCGCACGGCGTGGTGGCCGCCCGGCGCGGTCACGACACCCCCGCGTACACGCCGACTTCGTGGCGTGATCGCGTGATTGCCATGAGTTACGGTTTGGCTCCGGGGTGGAATCGCCCCACCCCGGACCCGGGCCCCAGCTCCTGACGAGAGAAGGCACACGCCTTGCTGACCTACATCCTGCGCCGCCTGGGCGCCGGTCTGCTGCTCCTGGCCGTGGTCACCATGGTCACCTTCGTCATCTTCTACGTCGTCCCGCGCTGGGCGGGCCGCACCACCGAGCAGCTGGCCACGATGTACGTGGGCCGGGCTCCCACCCCCGAGGCGATCCAGGCCACCATCGAACGCCTGGGCCTCGACCAGCCGATCGCGGTCCAGTTCGGGGAGTTCGTGCGGGGCATCCTCTTCGGTGCCCAGTACCAGTTCGGCCGGGACACCATCGAATGCTCGGCGCCCTGCTTCGGCTACTCCTTCCAGACCTACCAGGAGGTCTTCCCCGAGATCCTCTCCCGCCTCCCGGTGACCGCCTCCCTGGCCTTGGGGGCCGGGATCATCTGGCTGGTGGGCGGTGTGGCCGTCGGTGTGGTCTCGGCCGTGTGGAAGGGCAGCCTCTTCGACCGCCTGGCCATGGGCGTCGCGCTGGCCGGGGTCTCCCTGCCGATCTTCTTCACCGGTCTGCTCGCCCTGGCCTTCCTGGTCCACTCCTGGGGCCTGTTCGCCACCCCCCGCTACGTGCCCTTCGTCGAGGACCCCCTCGCCTGGGCCCAGGGCATGCTCCTGCCGTGGCTCACCCTCGCCTTCCTGCACGCGGCCATGTACGCGCGGCAGACCCGCGCGGGCATGCTGGAGACCCTCAACGAGGACTACATCCGCACCGCCCGGGCCAAGGGCCTGAGCGAGCGCACGGTCGTGCTCAAGCACGCGCTGCGCCCCACCCTCACCCCCATCGTCACCATCTTCGGCCTCGACCTGGGCCTGGTCCTCGGCGGCGCCGTCCTGACCGAGCAGGTCTTCTCCCTCAACGGGATCGGCCGGTACGCGGTCCAGGCCATCACCCAGAGCGACCTGCCGGTCATCCTCGGCGTGACCCTGTTCGGCGCGTTCTTCATCGTCATCTGCAACCTGCTGGTCGACCTGGTCTACCCGCTGATCGACCCGCGCGTGCGCATCCACCACTGAGAGAGGCCTTCCGATGACCGACACCCCTCCGGGGCCCCCGGCCGGTTCCTCCGCCCCGACGGTCGTGCGCGTGGACGACCTGCACGTCACCTTTCCCACGCTGGACGGCGACGTCCGCGCGGTGGACGGCCTCTCCTTCGAGGTGGCCGCGGGCGGCGCCCTCGGGATCGTGGGCGAGTCGGGTTCCGGCAAGAGTGTGACCTCGCTGGCCCTGATGGGTCTGCACCGGGGCAGCCGTGCCCGGATCACCGGGGGCATCGAGGTCGCGGGCACCGACGTCGTCACCGCCAGCGACAAGAGGCTGCGGTCGATGCGGGGTAACGACATCGCGATGGTGTTCCAGGACCCCATGCAGTCGCTGCACCCCCAGTACACGATCGGCAACCAGCTGATCGAGGCGCTGCGCGTGCACCGGCCCCGGGTGTCCCGTTCCGAGGCCCGTACCCGGGCCGTCGAGTCACTGGACCGGGTCGGTATCCCCGAGCCCGCGAAGCGGATCAACTCCTACCCGCACGAGTTCTCGGGCGGTATGCGCCAGCGCGTGCTGATCGCCATGGGTCTGATGTGCGACCCCAGGGTGCTGTTGGCCGACGAGCCCACCACCGCCCTGGACGTCACCGTCCAGGCCCAGATCCTCGACCTGCTGGACGAGCTGCGCCGCGACCTCGACATGGCCCTGATCCTGGTCTCCCACGACCTCGCGGTGGTCGCCGGTTCGGTGGACGAGGTCGTGGTCATGCGCGGGGGCAGGGCGGTGGAGCGCGGGGGCGTCCACCGGGTCCTCGCCGAGCCGGAGCACCCGTACACGCAGGCGTTGCTGGCCGCCGTACCGCGCGTGGAGATGTCCCGCGCCGAACGCCGCGCCCGCGACCGCGCGGACCGGGCCGAGAGGACACGGCGGGAGCAGCGCCGGGCCCCGGGGCCGGAGGACGCGCACGAGGGGGAGACCGTCGTACCCGAGCCCTTCTCCGCCTTCGCGCCCGCCGCCCCGACCACCCCGGACCGGGGCGAGCCCCTGCTGCGCGTCCGCGACGTCGCACAGAGCTTCAAGGTGCGCGGCGGCATGTGGGGCCGGGCCACGGACTTCTGGGCGGTCAAGGGGGTCGGTTTCGACCTTTTCAAGGGCGAGACCCTGGGCATCGTGGGCGAGTCCGGCTCCGGTAAGAGCACCCTGTCGCGCATGGTCATGCGCCTGCTGGAGCCCACCGAGGGCACCGTGGAGTTCGACGGCCAGGACATCACGCACATGTCCGAGCGGGGGCTGCGTCCGCTCCGCCGCGACGTGCAGATGGTGTTCCAGAACCCCTACTCCTCGCTCAACCCGCGCCTGACCATCGGCGAGAGCATCGGCACGGCACTGCGCGTCCAGGGCGAGCGCAACGGCGCGAAGATCCGCGCCCGGGTACAGGAACTCCTGGAACGCGTCGGGCTCGAACCGGGCCACTACAACCGGTTCCCGCACGCCTTCTCGGGCGGCCAGCGCCAGCGCATCGCCATCGCCCGCGCGCTGATCCTCAAACCCAGGCTCATCGTGTGCGACGAACCCGTCTCGGCGCTGGACGTGTCCACCCAGGACCAGGTGCTGCGGTTGCTCTCCGAGCTCCAGGACGACTTCGGCCTGACCTACATCTTCGTCGCCCACGACCTGGCCGTCGTGCGCCAGGTCAGCGACCGCGTCGCCGTCATGCGCAAGGGTGAGGTGGTCGAGCTCGGTGACAGCGACACCATCTACGAGAACCCGCGGAGCGACTACACGAAGCAGTTGCTCACCGCCGCTCCGGTGCTCGACCCCGACGAGGCCCGCGACCTGCGCGCCGAACGGGCGCGGATGCGGGCCCGGGGGGCGTGAGGGGCTCGCGCTGGTCAGCCGGTCAGACCCCGGAGCAGGGCCTCCAGACCGAACCGGAACCCGGCCAGGGCCTCGGCGTCCTGCGGCGCGTCCTCGCGGTCCTCGTGCCGGACCTGATGGGCGACCGAGCCCAGGCAGTAGGCGTTCAGGGCGTCGCAGGCCCGGGACACGGCGTCCCCGGCCAGCCCCGCCTCGGCGAAGGCCCCGTGGAGCAGGGCCCGCGTGTCCTCCTCGCCCAGGGTGTGCGGGGCCCGGTGCACGAGCAGGGACAGCGCGCCGGAGTAGGCGAGCAGGCGCCCCCGGTACGCCTCGGCCCAGGCGCTCAGCCGCCGGTCCCAGGGAAGGTCGCCGCCACCGGCCGCCGCCACCGGGTCGGTCCCGGCCGCCTCCTCGTCGTCGGCGGCCTCCCCGGGCGGGCCCTGCCCCTCGGCCAGACCGCTGACCACCCGCGCGGTGGTCACGTAGGCGGCGATCGCGTTGAACAGCTGTTCCTTGCCCTTGGGGAAGTGGTGGTAGATCGCCATCGCTTCCACGTCCAGGGCGTCGCCCAGACGGCGCATGGACAACCCGCCCAGCCCCCGCCCGGCGATGATGTGGAGCGCCTCGACGATGATGCGCTCGCGGCTCAGACCCGCGTAGTTCCTGCTCACTCTGGTGCCTTTCGGGGGTCAGGGGGGTCGACGGAGTCAAGCTGGCAGGTCCGCCGCCGCGACGCCACCACCGACGCACCGTCCGGAGCGCCGGATGACCTTCGTCACCCATAGAGTTGCCTCGACAGGGCTGACGCTACAACCCCCGGAGAGCGGACATGGGACGTGACCAACAGGACAGGACGCGGGCGAGGGAGGAACTCGCCCTGGACGAGGAGAGGGCCGGGAGGCTGCCCGAACTCCTGAGGTCGGTGGCCGAGGCCAAGCGCGACCTGGACCGGGCCCGGGAACAGGACACCCCGGTCGAGGAGCTGCACGACCACGGCGTGCGGTACGACACCGTGCTGACCGAGGCCATGCGCGCCGCCTACGCCCAGGAGCGCGTCCTGGTCGGAGCGAAGGGGTACACGGATCGGATCAGGCGCCGTAAGCGTCTGGCCCGGCCCGAGGTCAGGCGGGCCACCGAGGTCGCCGAGCAACTGCTCACGGTCCGTGAGGCGCACCGGCTGCACGGCATCCAGCAGGTGCCCCGCTCCGTGGCGGTCTGACCCCCGGCACGGAGGCCCCGCGGCGCGCGCCGCGGGGCCTCCGTGTGTCCGGGCCCGGGGCCCGAGTGGCACCGCGTTCGCCAGTGACGGGTGAGACCAACTGTGTGCGGAGCGTGACCTTTCCGGGGTTGGTGGAGGGTGAGGAACGGGGATAACCGCGCGGAGCGTGTCGTGCGAGGGTCGCCGGAAGGTGACCGAAGGGAGGGCGCCGCGACGCGGAGCGTCCGGCGCGGGGACGGCGAACGGTAGGTTGGACAACCACCCGGTCCGCGCCGGGTGTGTGTCGGCGATTCACGTGGGGAGCACAGAAGGTCATGGCGGACTTCCTCCGCATCGATCCAACGTCGAAGGTCCCGCCCTACGAACAGATCAGGGCGCTCGTCGCGATCGCCGCGGCCAACGGTGAACTCCCCGTCGGCTACCGGCTCCCCACCGTCCGGGCCCTGGCCCAGGACCTGTCCGTGGCGGTGAACACCGTCGCCCGCGCCTACCGGGAACTCGAACAGGCCGGGGTCGTGGAGACCCGGGGCCGCTCGGGCACCTTCGTCGCCGCCGCGGGGGACGACCAGCGCGCCGAGGCCCTGGCCGCCGCGCGCGCCTACGCCGAGGTCATCACCCGCGTCGGTCTGGAACACGACGAGGCCGTCGAGATCCTGCGCGCGGCTCTGGAGGGTTCTCCGGGCACCGGTCACTGACGACGCGCACGGGGACCGTGCGGTTCCCTCTCCGGCACGTGATGACCGCAATCGGTCCCCACCCCTCCCGATTCGTCTGAACTGCGGAGTTCGGCGCTACCCTCGTGGTGCGCGCTGCCCTCCCCCGGCGGCGTCGAACGACAACCCCCAAGGAGGCGCCGATGAGCAGGAGATCTGGCGGCGGACGGTCATCAGGCGGACGCTCGGGCGGAGGCCGTTCCGGAGGCGGTCGGTCCGGTGGCGGACGGTCCGGTGGCGGACGGTCCGGAGGAAGCGGCAGCTCGCGCGGTGGCGCCGCCCGTCGTGGCGGCGGCTTCAGCTCGCGTGGCGGTGGTGGCGGGGCCGGGCGCTCCGGTGGCGGCTTCAGCTCGCGTGGCGGCGGTGGCGGTGCGGCGCGCGCCGGCGGAGGTTTCTCCTCCCGAGGAGGGTCCTCGCGCGGATCGAGGCCGTCGCGTACCCCCCGGCCCAACCGCAGCCGCCACACCCACGTCGTGGGCTCCGCGCACACCGGCCGCCCCCGCGACCGCTGGTACTTCCGCCGGAACCGCCACTACTACCACGACGGCCCCGACTTCGCCCCGCGCGGCGGCGGCCTGGGAGCGGTGCTGGGATGCCTGGGGGCCGTCGTCGCCCTGTTGGCCGTCCTGCTGGTCGTCGCCCTGCTGCTCTGACCCCGCGGTCCCCGCTCGCGTCCGCGTGATCCCCTGGCAAGAACCCCGAGAAGGAAACGAGCACCCACCCGTGTCACACCCCCGAACCCCCGCCCGCGCCCTGTCCCTGACGGCCGCCGCCCTCGTCGCCCCCCTGCTCCTGACCGCGTGTTCGGGTGACCGCGAGCGGATCGACGCCGCCTGCCTGGACATCGACCGGGACATGAACGCGGTCGACCTGGCCGCCCAGGGCATCGACCAGGACATCCTCGTCGACGACATCCCCTACCAGGACCAGCACCGCGCCGTGCTGGAGGATCACCTGGACGTGGTCCTGGAGCTGGAGGACGCCGCGCGCGGAGACCTCAGGGACGTCGCCGCCGAGCGTGCCGACGCCGTCGACTCCGTCCTGGTCGAACTGGACGAGGGCGACTACGACACCCTGGCCGACGCGCTGAACTTCGAGGCCGACACCCAGAGCATGATTCTGGAGGCCTGCGGCTACTAGGGCGTGGTCGGCCGCACACGGCCAGCGGGGGCGGGAGCACCGGGTTCCCGCCCCCGCTGGTCGCGCGTACGCGGCTCAGCGGCGCAGGCCGAGGACCGCGACGAGGTAGAAGCCGATCAGGCCCAGCCACACCATGAGAACGGACACGGCGCCCCCGACGAGGGAGGCGACGATGGCCGTGATGGGAAGGCTGATCCCCAGGCACACCAGCGCCAGGACCATGCGCACGGTGTTGGAGGCCACCCCGGACCGGGCCCGGTCCTCGCCGCTCTGACGAGCCACGTGGAACCTGACGCGCTCCTCGATGGTGGCGTCGACGCGCTCGACGAGTGAGGAGGCCACCGCCTCGTCGTACTCGGGGCCCAGTTCTCGACTGGCGCGCAGCGCGGCGGCGATCTCGTCCTGGTGGCGGTGGGGGTTGTTCGTCATCGCTCCATCGTCGCACCGGGGCGGGCGTCCGGCCCCTCTCCGCCCCCGATTCCAGGGGAAGTTCGGGGATGTCCCTGAGACGGACATGACGAAGGGCCGCCCCCTCGGGAGGGCGGCCCCACGCGTCACCGTGAGCGGCGGCGCGTCAGCTCGCGAAGTCCAGCAGCTGCTGCGCGCGGCTCGGGTGGCGCAGCTTGGACAGCGACTGCTTCTCCAGCTGCCGGATGCGCTCACGGGTGAGCCCCAGGTGCTTGCCGATCTCGTCGAGCGTGCGCGGTCTGCCGTCCATCAGCCCGAACCGCAGCGACATGATGGTCGCCTCGCGCGGCTCCAGGTCCGACAGGGCGTTGCGCAGCTGGTCGGCCATCAGCTGGCGGTCGACCACCTCGGAGGCCTCCGAGGCGTCCACGTCCTCGATGAGGTCGCCGATCCGGGTCTCGCCGTCCTCGCCGATGGTGGAGTCGAGGCTGATCGGCTGGCGGGTGACCCGCAGCAGCTCCTCGATCTGGGCCGGGGTCTTGTCCAGCTCCAGCCCCAGTTCCTCGGGGGTGGGCTCGCGGCCCAGCGCCTGGTGCATGTCGCGCTCCAGACGGCTGACCTTGCTCAGCAGCTCCAGGACGTGCACGGGCAGGCGGATGGTGCGCGCGGAGTCGGCGAACCCGCGCTGGATGGCCTGGCGAATCCACCACATCGCGTACGTCGAGAACTTGAAGCCCTTGGTGTAGTCGAACTTCTCCACGGCGCGGATGAGGCCGAGGTTGCCCTCCTGGACCACGTCCAGCAGGGACATGCCACGGTCGCTGTACTTCTTGGCCACGGAGACGACCAGGCGCAGGTTGGCCTCCAGCATGTGGGACTTGGCCTTGCGGCCGTCCTCGGCCACCCACTCCAGCTCCTCGCGCTCGGCGTCGGCCATCGCGACGGAGCCGTCGACCTCGCCGTGCTGTCCGAGCCGGTACTCGGCGTAGAGTCCGGCCTCGACCCGCTTGGCCAGGTCCACCTCCTGCTCGGCGGTGAGCAGCTGCCGCCGCCCGATGGCCTTCAGGTAGGTGTGGACCGAGTCGCCCATGGCGGGGGACTGGTCGTCGAGGTCGGCCTCACCGGTCTCCGGATCGGTGGTGGCCTGGTTGGTCTCGGCCTTCTTGTTGCGCCGCGTGGTACGGGTCTTCCTCCGGGGGGAGGGGCCCTTGCGCGAGGCGGCCTTGCCGGTCGCGGTCTTGGGCGCCTCGTCGGTGTCGGGTACCGTCGCGATGAGAGTGTTTTCCAGCACGTCGTCCTCGGCGTCAGGGTCGGCCACCATCGCGGAGTCGTCGCCCCCGTTGGCGAGCCGGACCCCGTTCTCGGTGAGTTCACGCAGGATGGAGCGGCCGTCACTGGAGGTGACTCCGGCCGCGGTGAAAGCGGTACGTAGTTCTGAGAGGGACAGGTGTCCCTGGGCGCGCCCCTGGGTGATCAGGTCGGTCAGGGCCGCGTCGGCGGCCCGGCCCTCGTTCGGAGCGTTGCCGTCGGGGACTTCGGGCCCGGAGCCCGAAGCGGTCAGGGCAGTGCTCGTCATGTGGGCACCTCCCTCCCTTCCAGGACGTGTGGCGCGCGGCGGAGGGTTCCCGCCGACTGGTCGCGCCAATATGTCCAACGTGTCGGCGAGTCAAATGTTCCCTGTCTCGATTGGATATCGAAGAGGGTGGCATGGATCACTGTGTCACGAGTGGCGACTGACCGGCCCGTGCGGGTAAGGGCGCACGTTCGGCGCGGGTACGGGAACCGCCGCGCGACAGGCGTTCCGGGCGCGGGGGAGGGCGCAGGGGAGCGGACGATGGAGTCGATGGCTGCCGCCAACCGCGGACCTCCTTGGGAGAGGGGCCGAAGAGACCGGATACTCAGGTAGACGCCAGGGAGCTTTCGGAAGTTCCCCGCCAACCGGACAAGGTCTCCCGGCCAGGGTCCCACGTGTGCGGAGCACACCGGTACACGCGTGCCCCGGCCCCCCGTTCGGGCATCCCGGCTCCGACCAGCGGCGGCGTCCGACCGACGCCGCGACGGAGCGGTCCGGTCCGCCGCTCAGTCCGCGGGGCGGCGGAGCGCGACCAGGTCGGGTTTGCCCGACGCCAGCATCGGCAGGGCCGTGCGCAGGTCCAGTTCCCGAGGGGCCGCGTAGGAGGGCAGCCTCTCGCGGACCCACCCCCGCAGATCCTCCAGCGTGGGCGGGTTCCCCGGGTCGGCGGGCACCACGACCGCGCTCACCCGCTGCCCCCACTCGGGGTCGGGCCGCCCCACCACCACCGACTCGGCGACCTCGGGACGGGCGGCCAGGATCGCGTTCACCTGGCCGGGTACCACCTTGTGGCCGCCGGTGTTGACCACCTCGTCCATCCGTCCGAGCACGCGCAGGCGCCCCCGCCCGTCCAGCGCGCCGAGGTCGTTCGTGCGCAGCCACGGCCGACCGTCCGCGTCGCGGACCAGGCCCGCACCGCCCCCGTCCCGGGCCCAGCCGTCCGACCCCGCTCCGGGCGGGGTCCGGTATCCGGTGAGCAGCGTCGGCCCGCCCAGCACGATCCGGCCGGGTTCGCCGGGGCGGGCCCCCTCGCCGTCCACGCGCACCTCGACCCCGTCCAGCGGGACACCGTCGTAGACGCACCCGCCGCAGGTCTCGCTCATCCCGTAGGTGGTCACCACCCGCCCGCCCGCGGCTCGCGCGGCCTCCAGCAGCGGGGGTTCGGCGGCGGCGCCGCCGAGCAGGACCGTGCCGAACTGCGACAGGTCGACCCCCGCGGCCAGCAGGCGGCGCAGCTGGGTGGGTACCAGCGACACGTGCGGCCGCAGGTCCCGGGCGAGTTCGGCGACGGTCGCGGTGTCGAACGGCGCGTGCACCACCTCGCCCCCGGTCACCAGGGCGCGGATCATCACCTGGATACCGGAGATGTGTCCGGCGGGCAGCACACACAGCCAGCGGTCGCCCGGGACGGCGCCGATCCGGGCCACGGACGCGCGGGCCGAGGCGCGCAGCGCGGACGCGGACAGCTCCACGCCCTTGGGCTCACCGGTCGACCCCGAGGTGGTCACGACCAGCGCCGCGTCCGGGCCCGCCGGAACGCCGCCGGGCACCTGCGTGACCCCCTCCGGGGTGCGCAGCGAGGCCGGGCGCAGCGCCGACAGCAGGGCCCGGACACGCGGTTCGGGAGTGCCGTCGGGGACGGGCAGCAGCGCGGGTCCGGAACCGTCCAGGGCCCGCGAGAGCAGCCGGTGCATGACGTCGGGGGCCAGGCCGCGCACCGCCTGGAGGGTGCGGCCGCCCCCACCGGCGGGGACCTGGGACCGGGATTCGCTTGCTCGTGCCACGGTGCCCCAGCGTACGCCCGAGCGGGACGGGGAGCGTCCGGTGGGGCCGGGTGTCGGGTGCGTGCCCGTCCGTCCCGGCCCGCCTGGCACAATGCGTAGGGTTGACGTCTGGGCGCGACGGTCACCCCGGCCGCGCCCACACCGTCCCCGTCCCCGTGAGGAGAAGCAGAAGCCGTGAGCAGCGTGATCGACTGGCAGCGGTCGGGCGAGTATTCCGACATCATCTACGAGACCGCGGAGGGCATCGCCAAGATCACGATCAACCGCCCAGAGCGGCACAACGCCTTCCGCCCCCAGACGCTCTTCGAGCTCCAGACGGCGTTCTCCGTCGCGCGGGACGACTCCAAGGTCGGGGTGATCATCTTCACCGGCGCCGGCGACCAGGCGTTCTGTTCCGGCGGCGACCAGAAGATTCGCGGCGACGACGGCTACATCGGCGACGACGCCGTGGCCCAGCAGGGCATCGGCCGCCTCAACGTGCTCGACCTCCAGGTGCAGATCCGCCGCCTGCCCAAGCCCGTGATCTGCATGGTCGCCGGTTGGTCCATCGGCGGCGGCAACGTCCTCCAGGTCTGCTGCGACCTCACCATCGCCGCCGACAACGCCAAGTTCGGCCAGACCGGCCCCAAGGTCGGCTCGTTCGACGGCGGCTACGGCGCCTGGCTGCTCGCCGAGACGGTCGGCCTGAAGAAGGCCCGCGAGATCTGGTACCTGTGCCGCCAGTACAGCGCCCAGGAGGCGCTGGACATGGGCATGGTCAACACCGTCGTGCCGCTGGCGGACCTGGAGAAGGAGACCGTCTCCTGGGCCCGCGAGATGCTGGACAAGTCGCCGCTGGCCCTGCGCATGCTCAAGGGCGCCATCAACGCCGTGAGCGACGGCGCCGCCGGGATGCAGCAGTTCGCCGGTGACGCCACGATGCTCTACTACATGAGCGAGGAGGCCCAGGAGGGCCGGGACGCCTTCAAGGAGAAGCGCCGTCCGGAGTTCGACAAGTTCCCGCGTCGCCCGTGACCGGGCCCTCGGAGCCCGACCCGGCGGCGGCCGCCGCCGGGGGGCGGGCCTTCGCCATCGGCCTGCGCAACCGCTTCCGGGGGATCACGGTGCGCGAGGGCATGCTGGTGCGCGGCCCCGCCGGGTGGGGCGAGTTCTCGCCCTTCGCCGAGTACGGGCCGCGCGAGTCCTCCCGCTGGTGGGCGGCCTGCCTTGAGGCGGCGCACCGGGGGTGGCCGGAGCCGGTGCGCGATCGGGTCGCCGTCAACGTGACCGTGCCCGCGGTGGACCCCGAGCGCGCCGCCGCGATCGTCGCGGCGGGCGGCTGCGCCACCGCCAAGGTCAAGGTCGCGGAGAAGGGCCAGGACTGGCGCGAGGACGTGGCCAGGGTCGAGGCGGTCCGCTCCGCGATCGGCCCCGCCGGACGCGTGCGGGTGGACGCCAACGGCGCCTGGGACGTCGACACCGCCGTACGGATGACGCGCGAGCTGGACCGGTTCGACCTGGAGTACGTGGAGCAGCCCTCCGCGTCCCTGGACGAGCTGGCCTCCGTCCGCCGCCGGGTGGACGTGCCGGTGGCCGCCGACGAGTCCGTCCGCCGGGCGGAGGACCCCCTGCGGGTGCGTGCCGCCGAGGCGGCCGACATCGTGGTGCTCAAGGTGCAGCCCCTGGGCGGCGTCCGCGCCGCGCTGCGGGTCGCCGAGGCCTGCGGACTGCCGGTGGTGGTCTCCAGCGCCGTGGAGACGTCGGTGGGTCTGGCCGCGGGGGTGGCCCTGGCGGCCTGCCTGCCCGAGCTTCCCTACGCCTGCGGTCTGGCGACCATGCAGATGCTGACCGCCGACGTCTGCGCCGACCCGCTCCTGCCCGCGGACGGATTCCTCCCGGTCCGGCCGGTGGCGGTGGACGAGGCCGCGCTGGCGTCGGTCGAGGTGGACCCGGGCGCCTGGCACGCGCGGGCCGAGGCCGCCGAAGCGGCCGGTCGGACCCCGTCCGCCCCGTCCTGAGCACGGCCCGCACCCGTGACCGGCGCCCCGTGGTGACGTGCGACCGACCCGGGTGGGCAGGAGATCACAGCCGGTTTCGCTCGCGGATCGGAACCGAACGGGGTTCACTGGAGGGGACCGGGCCCGTTCGACCGGGCCGCCTCGCCCGGGGATACTGGTACATACCTTGACGAACGAAAGACTCTGATGAATCCGTCTACCGCCCTGGCTCGGGTCCTCGTCGACGAACTGGCCCGCTGCGGGATGGTCGAGGCCGTCGTCGCCCCCGGCTCGCGTTCGACGCCCTTGGCGCTGGCCCTGGTCGCCCACCCCGGCGTCCGGGTCCACGTGCGTGTGGACGAGCGTTCGGCGTCCTTCCTCGCCCTCGGTCTGGCCCGCGCCTCGCGCCGACCGGTGGCGGTGGTGTGCACCTCCGGTACGGCGGCCGCCAACTTCCACCCCGCGGTGCTGGAGGCGGACGAGAGCGGGGTGCCGCTGGTGGTGCTCACCGCTGACCGGCCCCCGGAGCTGCGCGGCACCGGCGGCAACCAGACGGTGGACCAGATCGGCCTGTACGGCGGCGCGGTACGCATGTTCGCCGAGGTCGGAACCCCGGACCCCGCTCCGGGCATGGTGGCGTACTGGCGCTCCCTGACCTGTCGCGCCTGGGCGTCGGCGACCGGTGGCCGCCCCGGACCGGTCCACCTCAACGTGGCCTTCCGCGACCCCCTCACTCCGGACGAGCCCTCCGCGGCCCCGACCTGGACGGCGCCGCTGGACGGCCGCCCGGACGGCGGCCCCTGGATCTCCCGCCCCGGCCCGTTCACCGAACCCGCGCCGCTGGTTCTGCCGGACGTGGAGCGCGGGGTGATCGTGTGCGGTGACGGCGACTACGACCCCGTGCCCCTGCTGGCGCTGGCGGAGGTGACCGGCTGGCCCCTGCTGGCCGAACCCACCTCCAACGCCCGCAGATCGGGCGCGCTCTCCACCTATCGCCAGCTCCTGGCGGCGCCGGGGTTCGCCGACGCGCACGCGCCCGAGCTGGTCGTGAGTGTGGGGCGGCCCAACCTCTCCCGGCAGGTCCTGGCCTTCCTGCGCCGCGCCGACCGCCACGTGGTGGTCACCGCCCGAGCGCTGGGCGACCCGGCGGCGAGCCTGGCCGACGACTTCTCCGACCCCGCGCGCACCGCCACCGACGTGGTCGCGGCGGTGGCCCCGCCCGCAGGTCTGGAGTGGGCGCACCCGCGCCGCACCGACTGGTCGCGTTCGTGGGAACGCGCCGAAGAGGCGGCCCGGGCGGCCATCGACGGCGTGCTGGACGCCGACGAGACCCTGACCGAGCCGCGCCTGGCCCGCGACCTGGTCGCCCAGCTGCCCTCCGGGTCCCTCCTCTTCGCCGGGGCGAGTATGCCCATCCGCGACCTCGACGCCACGATGCTCGCCCGCTGCGGCGTGCGCCTGGTCGGCAACCGGGGTGTGAGCGGGATCGACGGGACGGTCTCCACGGCGATCGGCGCGGCCCTGGCCCACCAGACGCGGGACGAGGGCCCCGCCTACGCGCTGCTGGGCGACCTCGCGATGCTGCACGACCAGAACGGGCTGATCATCGGCCCCGGCGAGCCGCGCCCGGACCTGGCGATCATCGTGGTCAACAACGACGGCGGCGGCATCTTCTCGGGACTGGAGCAGGCGGGCCACCCCGACTTCGAGCGGGTGTTCGGCACCCCGCACGGCGTCTCCATGGAGCGGGTGGCGGCCGTGGCCGACCTGCCCTACACCCGGGTCGAGTGGGCCACGGACCTGCCCAAGGCGCTGCTCGGCGAGGGCCTGCGGATGGTGGAGGTCCGCACGACCAGGGCGGGCAGCGCGGCGCTGCGGCGCCGCGTTCAGGACGCGGTGGACACCGCGCTCGGCGCCCTGCCCTAGGGCCCGTTTTGTGGATCATTCCGCGCTCGCGTGGCCAGGCTGCCTCTCGCTGCGCCGATGGAGCTCGGACAGCCAAACCCGGGCGGGCCCCCGCTGTGCGACACTGCGGAGCTTGCGTAGCAGAGCACAGTGGGGGCAGCTTCGCTCATCGTCTTGCGAGAGATGGCCTGGCGGCCGCTCGCGGTGCTGGCGGCTCCGCCGCCAGAAGGCGAAAGCATCCACAAAACACGCCCTAGTGTTCTGAGTCGTTAATTCGATGAAGAATTGGTTACGATGGTCTCATGGCGCAACGCGGCAGGAAGAAGAGACCCCTGGTAGTCAGTGACG